>JAYTGY010000512.1:0-1570 GCA_043733065.1 Ferruginibacter sp. | reverse complement strand
GCATACACAGAAAGGTTAAACTTTGTTTGAGCATAATTTAATTTGTGCTGCAAATAACTAGTAACAGAAAAAGGGTTTTTACAATACTGCAAATTATATTCAGCAGCATGCAAAGCATTGGCAACAGAAAGTAAATGTTCATTTATTGTAGTTGATGTATCTGTATGCTCTGTAATCATCGGTTGATTTTTTACTGCATCTAAAAACAAATTAAATTTTAGTAAAAAATGATTTGCACCAACAGTAATACGGCTTTGCAGCGGCTCATTTTTTTCTACTGTTGGCTCATCTTTTAGGAAAGTATTTATTTGCCTAATAAATTTTAAGCCGTTCATTTTCTCTGTAGTAAACTCATGTAGCAGATTTGTAATCCATTCTCTAGCACCATTGTTCAACTTCCCACTTTCAGCATCTATATGAAAACGCAATTGCAATAATGCATCTTCTACATTATAAAAAGCAAAAGTTTCTTCCAATAATTGTTGTGTGTAAACTTGCCTTGCCCCCTCAAATCTATCTGCAAGTGAGCCCTTGTGTGTAAGATTTTGCTGGCCTTTATTTACAAGTTCATTATCCTTTATAGCACTCTGTGGTATTTTATTGAGCAACACAATTCCGCCCAAGCTTGTGCATCTACTTAGCGCCACATACACTTGCCCGCTACTAAAAGCACTTGCTGCATCAATCATTACTTTATCAAAAGTAAGCCCTTGGCTTTTGTGTATTGTTATAGCCCAAGCCAAGCGAAGCGGAAATTGTGTAAATGTACCCACCACTTGTTGCTCTAGTTTTCCATCAGCACGATTCAAATTGTATTTACTATTTTCCCAAGTATCTTGGGATACATTTATTTCCACACCATCACATTCCACCAATATTTTTTCTGCTTCTAGTTTTGTAACAATGCCAATTTTTCCATTAAAATATCTTTTTTCTACAGGGTCGTTTTTTAAAAACATTACCTGTGCGCCTACTTTTAATAACAACGATGGGTCGGCTGGGTACATACTTTCGGGGAAATCATTTTCTACCTCTGCTTTGTAAATAAATGGTGGCGCAAGTAGTTTTTCTATTTCACTATTATTTATAATATTCGCTTGATTGTTGTGGCTCGTAAGGGTAATATAATTTTCGTCGTAGCCAGGTCTAAAACCTGCAATGTATCTTTCATGCAACATTTCAAAATCATCTTCACCCATATTATTGGTGCGCACATTGTTCAATAAATCTACAAAGGACTGTTCTTTTTGTCGGTAAATTTTATTCAATTCTATCAACACAGGTTGTTGTTCTTTCACCGCTAAACTATCAAAGAAAAAGGGCGATGCATAATACTCTTGCAAAATATTCCACTCATGATTTTGCGCTACAGGCGGCAACTGGTGCAAATCGCCAATGCACAATATTTGTACACCACCAAATGGTGTATTGTAATTTCTACGAACACTTTTTAAAAGCGTGTCAATGGCATCCATCACATCGCAACGCACCATACTTATTTCATCTATTACTAAAACTTCCATTTTGCGAAGCAGTTGCAAGCGTTGGTTATTATACTTCATTTTTTTTA
>JAYTGY010000511.1:0-1696 GCA_043733065.1 Ferruginibacter sp. | reverse complement strand
GTATCGTTACATCTTGCAAAATTTTATATGCTGCAATATGCATAGCTGTAGGAAAAGTATCGTTGCTACTTTGGCTTTTATTTACATCATCATTTGGGTGAAGAAACTTTTCTTTGTCTTCTAATTTTCCACCATTTAATACATGCCCACGATAAGCTACTACTTCATTTACATTCATATTGCTTTGTGTACCACTTCCTGTTTGCCATACTACTAATGGAAAATAATCATCAAGCTTACCTTCTAAAATTTCGTCGCACACTTTACCTATCATATCGCATTTATCTTTTGCCAATACACCTGCATCTTTATTGGTAAGTGCCGCTGCTTTTTTTAGATATGCAAATGCCTTAATAATTTCTTTGGGCATTTTATTAATGTCTTGCGCAATTTTAAAATTATCAATACTACGTTGCGTTTGGGCGCCAAAATATGCGTCAATAGGCACTTTTACTTCGCCCATTGTATCTTTTTCTATTCTGTATTCCATTGTTTTTTTATTAAATGATAAAGTTTTACAAAGATATGTAAGCGAAAGGCGATTTGCTTTCTGTTGAAAAAATATTTGATGTTTTTTTTGCCGAGAAGGCGGTAAGGCATTTTGTTAAGAAAAAGTCGGGAAGGATTTTTCTTCGGAAAATATAGTGATATTCTTTTTTTGGGGAAAGAATTTTCTTAATCATAAATTTAAAATATAACTTTTGCTTTATGCAGTTTGTTAATTTACTTTGCAGCAAATAAAACCTATGCCAAAATTTTTACTAGCACTTATAATATTTGTAATTACTTTTTCATCTTGTCACTCTTCTAAAAAAATAGCTAAAAATGAAAATGCTGTTTTACCAACTAATACTTCTATAAAGGCAAAAGTTTTCACCAAGCCTTTAAAAATTGATAGAACCGAATTTGTAACTTATGCAAAAACATTTATTGGTACGCCATACAAATATGGTTCTTCTACACCTGCAAATGGTTTAGATTGTTCGGGATTTATAATGGTGGTGTTTGGGCATTTTAATGTAAAGACACCCCGAAATTCAAAAGATTTTACAAACGAAGGTGTAGATGTAGATTTAAAAAATGCAAAGACAGGCGATATTATTTTGTTTACAGGTTCAGATAACTCTACAGGGATTGTAGGGCACATGGGCATTATAACAATTGCTGGTTCTGTTCCACAATTTATAAGTTCTACATCTGGTAAAAATATTGGTGTGGTAGAAAGTAAATTGACTGGCTATTGGAAAACACATTTTGTGAAAGTGATACGGTTGTTGGAATAGAATTAAATATTTGGTTTTGATGCAAGGTTAAAATTTTTTCAATCTTATGCACCAATCTATGTTTCGATAAAAGATCAATAATGGTATATCGTACAAGTGAGTGACACAACGATGATGACCATAGCTGTTTCTTTGTTTGGACAAAAAATTTTTTTTTTACTTTCCAGTAAAAACTGCTTTTCTTTTTTCTAAAAATGCAGACGTGCCTTCTTTCATATCTTCTGTAATAAAGCATTGAGAAAATGCTTCTATCTCTTTATCGAAACCACTCTTACCATTGGTGTAAGCGCTATCACTTACTACCGCTACATTTACACACTCTATAATTTTACCTACAGCAATTGGCGCTTTGCTTTGTATAATTTGTAAAATATCTTTTGTTCTTGTAAGCAAACTATCTGCTGTTGTTACAT
>JAYTGY010000510.1:0-13513 GCA_043733065.1 Ferruginibacter sp. | reverse complement strand
TACCTAACATGTAAAAGCACATGTATTAATAAAATTTCAGACAGCTGCAACGATGAGGAAACCCATAAAACTTTCAAAAAGCCTTACAAGCCATTACATGTATTTTCAAAAAAAGTTCAAATTGTTTTCCGCTCACAATATTCTACTAGTTTAGAATATGTGTTTCTCACGTGGGGAGATACTCAAATTTTACACGGCTTTTAGAAGGATAAAACAAATATAAATAAATAATATGTATAAATGAAATAAATTTAAATTGAAAGTATTTACAAAAAATTAACCCATTTATTTGTTATAGTTAAAAATGATTATTTTAAAATGCAACAACCACTAAATAGCATCTTTTATCAATCCCTTCAACGTATACAAAACCTTAAATCCCTCTATCACCGAGTTCGATAAACACATAGCCTCGCCCACTTATTTACACCTCTCCACGCATTTTCTAGTTTTGCAACGCTACGTTGCAAAATTGAAAAATCACCACAACTTCAATAATTATTGTATATTTTGCAAGTACATAAATTTTCATTTAAATTTTAGAAAGCATAAATATTGTAATAATGGCTACTAAAAAACACAATAGCATTTTGGCTCCACTTATAGAAATGGCAAAGGCTGCCGAACAACTAACCTTGCGGGCAGTAGGCATGTACAGTGTGGAAGTAGAAAATATTATTGACAGCAATAACAAAAACCAGCAAACAATAGAGCGATGCTTAGATGGCATGCTTGATTTTTGTGGCGATAAAAAAATGCTACTGTTATATAAAAAACTATGCAGGTATTATGTAGCCATAAACCCAAGCGCAGTGGTAGAATACATAAACATATACAGAGAGCTGTGGGATAGCGAAGAGAATGAAATGGGTGAAAAGAAAAAAGATTGAAAAATATTTTAGCAGGAATACTTATTAATCAATAAATATTTAAAAATATTTTGCCTAAAGCCAACTTGCATATCCTTTATTTTAATTACTTACATTATACTACAGCTTGTTATTGATTGAGTTGGTATATTTGGAGCATAGTAAATTTTTATAAACATTGCATAAGGGATTAAACACCATGGCCAAAACAACAAAAGAGCGAAGCATAGAAGAAACCCTTTGGGAAAGTGCAAATAAACTAAGGGGAAGTGTAGAACCGGCGGAATACAAACACGTAGTACTGGGACTTATATTTTTAAAATTTGCAGCAGATAAATTTGAAGAACACCGCAAAGCACTCATTGCCGATGGCAAAGAAAAATATATAGAGCTGGCAGATTTTTACAACATGAGCAATGTGTTTTTTTTAGATGAAACGAGCCGCTGGAGTTACATAATAAAACACAGTAAGCAAAATGATATTGCTTTAATAATTGATACTGCGTTACACAACATTGAAAAAAACAACAAAGCATTAAAAGGCGCTTTGCCCGATAATTATTTTAGCCGCCTCGGGTTGGATATTACCAAACTCAGCAGCCTGCTCGATACCATAAACGATATAGATACACTAAAAGACAAAGCGCAAGATATTGTAGGCCGTGTGTATGAATATTTTTTGAGCAAGTTTGCACTGGCAGAAGGAAAAGGCAAGGGCGAATTTTACACACCCAAAAGTATTGTAAACCTTATAGCCGAAATGATAGAGCCATACAAAGGCATTATATACGACCCCGCATGTGGCAGTGGCGGCATGTTTGTACAAAGCATAAAGTTTATAGAAAACCACCACGGTAATAAAAAAGAAATATCTATTTACGGGCAAGAATATACCAACACTACATACAAGCTTGCCAAAATGAACCTTGCCATACGTGGCATAAGTGGCAACCTTGGCGAAAAAGCTGCTGATACCTTTGGCGATGACCAGCACAAAGACCTAAAGGCCGATTATATAATGGCCAACCCACCCTTTAACCAAAAAGACTGGCGGGCAGAGACCGAATTAAAAACCGACCCACGCTGGCGAGGCTACGATGTGCCGCCAAAAAGCAATGCCAATTATGCATGGATACTAAATATGGTGAGCAAGCTAAGCGACAATGGTGTAGCGGGCTTTATACTAGCCAATGGTGCACTGAGTGGCGGTGGCGAAGAATATAAAATACGCAAAACCCTTATTGAAAATAATTTGGTAGAAGCTATTTTGGTATTGCCCCGAAACTTATTTTACACAACAGATATAAGTGTTACACTATGGATTTTAAATAAAAATAAAAAAGCACAAACCAAAAATGTTGGTGATGAGAAACGCCTTTATAGAAACAGAGAGAAAGAAATACTGTTTATGGATTTAAGGCAGATGGGCGAACCATTTGAAAAAAAGTTTACACAGTTTAGTGATGATGATATAAAAAAAATAGCTGCTACTTACCACAATTGGCAAACGAATGAAATAGAAAATGTACCCGAGTTTTATTGCACCGCAAAATATGATGAAGTAGTTAAAAAAGATTACTCGCTTGTGCCAAGCAAATACATTGAATTTGTAAACCGAGATGAAAATATTGATTTTGACGAAAAAATGAAAAGCCTGCAAAATGAATTTGCTGATTTGTTGAAAACAGAAGCAGCTTCTAAAAAAGATTTGCTCACAGTGTTTAAAGAATTGGGTTATGAGATCAAATTATAAAAGGCTGGGGAATTATATAAAATTGGTGGAGGGAAGAAATACGGTGTTGCAAACTTTACCACTGATGGGTTTAAGCATTACAAAAAAGTTTATTCCATCTATTGCAAATTTGGTAGGGACGGATATGACAACTTACAGAACAATTATAAGAAACCAATTTGCATACAGCCCTGTAACATCTAGAAATGGAGATAAAATAACCATTGCATTATTTGATGATCATGACAAAGCGCTTATTTCTCAGGCATACACACCGTTTGAGGTTATAGATAAAACAGCATTATTGCCTGAATATTTAATGATGTGGTTTAGGCGAACGGAGTTTGATAGGTATGCACGTTTTATGAGCCATGGCAGCGCAAGAGAATTGTTTAGCTGGGAAGATTTATGTGATTTGCAAATGCCTATACCGGCTATTGCAAAACAAAAAGAAATAGTAAAAGAATACAACGTTATACAAAACCGCATAGTGCTTAATAAACAACTTATACAAAAACTAGAAGAAACTGCACAGGCTATTTACAAGCAGTGGTTTATAGATTTTGAATTTCCTGATGAAAATGGGAAGGAGTATAAGAGTGCTGGTGGGGAGATGGAAAATAGTGAATTTGGGGAAATTCCAAAAGGGTGGAGAGCTGGAATTTTAGGGGATTTAATTGAATTACAAAGAGGGTTTGATTTAGCAACACAGCATCGAAAAGATGGACTGTATCCTATTTACGGTTCAACAGGAATTGCAGAATACCACAAAGAATATAAAGTTAAAGGGCCAGGTATAGCTACTGGACGAAGCGGTTCATTAGGTGAAGTGTTTTATATTGAAGGAGATTTTTGGCCGTTAAACACAACATTATGGATTAAGAATTTCAAAAATGCTACTCCAATATTTGCATTTTATGTGCTTAAAAGTATTAATATTCATGATTATAATGGAGGTTCTGCCGTTCCTACTTTGAATAGAAATCATATTCATATGCACGAATTAATTGTACCAAGAATAGAATTGATTGAAAAATTTGAAGCTACTCTTAAAAAAATATTTTACCAAATTAAGATTACAAATAAACAATTGAAATCACTCGAATCATTTAGTGATATTCTTCTTTCTAAACTTGCAACCATAGAAAATTAAAAAATGTCTTCAATAAGAATAAGTTCAATATCTGTAAAAAATTATCGTTCTTTTGGGGAAAAGCAAAAATTTGATTTTCCAAGTATTGATTATAAAAAACCAGTAGCTATTGTTGGATATAATAATTGTGGTAAGACAAATTTAATGAATGCAATAAAATTTAGTTTATATGAGTCAGTTCGAGAAGACACTTTTGAATTAAAAGATTTTCATAAAAATCAATGGCAAAATCCACCTTGTTTTGCTATGAAATTTATAGCTGATATTAATGATGATAAAATTTTACCGGATAAATTTTACACGAATATTTCTATGGTAAAAGTTATAGGTTCTAAAATTAGTTCTGTTGATGATTCTTGTGACTGTTATACTTCAACTAAATACAGTAAGAAATGGATTATAAAACAAAAAGCACCTATTTTTTTCGTAAACTTTCATAATATAAAAGAAGAAATATCGACTCAAAAAACAAGTTGGGGCAATTTGAAATCATTCCTTGGTAAGCATATTCAAAAAATTGTTGAATCTGATATTGAAATGAATGAAAAGAAGAATGATTTTGAGACTTCTGTAAATGTTGCTACGTCAATAGTATTAGAAGATTCAAAATTAAAATCATTCATTGAAGTAATTAAAAAAAATTACTCTGCAAATTTAAGAAATGATAATTGTGTTGTTGAATTTGGATTACCAAAATACGAAGACATTTTTCTAAAAATGTTATTTAAAATAGGTTTAAATGGAAATATTGAAAATTTAATACCAATTGACCATTTCGGAGATGGATTTATTTCAATGTTTGTGATGGCAGTAATACAAGCAATTGGAGAAACAAATACCGAAGATAAATGTCTTTTTCTTTTTGAAGAACCTGAAAGTTTTTTGCACGAAAATCATCAAGAATATTTCTACAAAACGGTATTATGTGGTTTAGCTGAAAAAGGACATCAAGTAATTTACACAACACATTCAGATAAAATGATTGATCCATTTGATACAAAAGGCTTGATTAGGCTTGAACTGGATGAAAACAATCAAACAATTAAAAAATATAATAATGTTGGTGAGTTTTCTATTGAACAAGCAGATATTGAAACCGGCGAAGTGATTAATTTTTCTCGGTATAACGAGTTTATAAAAACTATTGAACCTAATTTAAATCGTATTCTTTTTAGTAAAAAAGTAATTTTAGTTGAAGGTCCAAATGATGTTTTGGTTTACAAATATGCTATCATCAAAAAGGTATTAGAGTATATACAAAATGATAATTCAATAATAGATAAAATTAAATATGCAAATACTTATTTAAATTTTGAAAATATTTCAATTGTGTGCCATCATGGCAAATCAACAGCATTGTATTTAATTGAGTTATGCAAACATTTTAAAATTGAATATTTCACAATTGCTGACTGGGATTTTGAATTGGTAGATTTAAGTATTGAGGAAGTTTCCAGTTTTATTGATTTAAATACTCTGAAAACAAATTCTATTTATCTTGACTTTACCAAGAAAGCAATGCTTACCAATAATTTTAATTTAATAAGTTCATCTGGGATAGATAAAATTCATTTTAACGTTAAAAAACTAGAATCTGTAATTGGATATTTACCTGATGATAAAGACAGTTTAGAAATTTGGAATATTCTAAATTCATCAAGCTTTCAAGTTACAGAAGAACTTTTTCCGGAAAAATTAATTGTATTTCTAGGTTTAGATAAATACATACAAATACCAGTCAATCTTGATGACGATGAAGTTCCTTTTTAAATTATGCATAGATGATATTTTATAAATTTCACATTTGAAATTCTCCGAATAAAAATTAGAGCTTGCTTTTATAACATTGTTATTAAAACGAAATTTTACTTTTTGTAGAATAAATTATATAGAAAATTTTTATTTGAATGCGGGGAGCTAAAGCAAACCAGTTAGCACTATCCTTATCTTCGCAATGTAGATTTGCGAAGATAAGGATAGTGCTAACCAAAACCACATTTATAAAAATGTCAAGTTTTTAATAGCAAAAACTTACTATTCAATATTTGTCCAGTTTTTTAACTAATAAACTGGACAAATTCAGCATATTTACAAGTTCATCTAATAAATAAAACTCACGGCTACATTGCATTTAACACACGCAAACTGAAAAGAGCTATATTTTCACCTATATAGCTTTTACCACTAGGGTCAATAACAAAGAAGCAGTAATAAAATCATTAAACCGAGTGGTAATTGTAGGTGATTTTATTTTTTATACCAATTCAATAATCCAACAATATGTTAGGCTATTGAAAAAAAATGTGACATATAGAATGATTAGATTTAAAAACTAATAATTAAAATGTCAAGTTTTTTACATCAAAAACTTGACATTTTAATTAAAAAACCTACATTTGCAATATGACCGTAGCGGAGCAAATACGAAAAAAAATAAAACGCATACCCGAAAGTGAACCTTTTGGCTATGCCGATTTAGGTATTGCTCCCAATGATTTTTTTACGGCTGCAAAGGCATTGGAACGGTTACAAAAAAAAGGTATCATTAAAAAAGTATCAAAAGGCGTTTTTTACAAACCGGAGATATCTGTATTTGGCGCATTGCCGCCTAATTATGATGCAATATTGAAAAACTATTTGTACAAAAATGGCAAACGGGTGGGTTATATTACAGGTATGGGGCTATACAACCAGCTAAACTTAACCACCCAAATGGCTTTTAGAAACAAAATTGCTACCAATAGAAATAGAAAGAAAATAGAAATAAGCTGGTTAAAAACAAATAGTGTAAAAGCTTATGCAAATGTTACAGAAGAAAATTTTCAATTATTAGGCATATTGGATGCTATAAAAGACATAAATTTAATCTTAGACACACCTGCAAGCAAAGCTGCAAAAATGTTGATGGATAAAATAAAAGCATTTGCAAAAAAAGATATTGAGGGTTTATTAAAATATGCATTGCAATATCCACCAAGGGCAAGGGCATTGCTAGGTGCCATGGTAGAAAATATGTTTGGCGATGAATACAATTTAACTGCGCTTAAGAAAAGTTTAAACCCTTCTACAAGTTTTAAGTTATCTATAAAAAATACTGACTTGTCTACTATAAAAAATTGGAATATAAAATGAAGTTGCATTTACATAAAGAAAACTTTGTACAGGCAATTAAATTAACTGCCGATAAAATGGGCATAGCAAACATTTATGTAGAAAAAGACTATTGGGTTACGTATGCTTTGCACACTATTTTTAATAATGACATTGGTAAAGACACCGTGTTTAAAGGCGGCACGGCATTATCGAAATGTTATACAATGATAGATAGGTTTTCGGAAGATATAGACCTTGTAGTGCTAAGGCGTGAAGGAGAAACAAATAACCAGCTAACAAATAAAATAAAAAAAATAAGCAAAGTGATGGCAAATGTATTGGCAGAAGTGGATATACCTGAACTAACACAAAAGATGGGCATGAACCGCAAAACTGCTCACAAATATGCAAAAGAATTTGAAGGAAATTATGGGCAGGTGAGAGATGTAATTGTTGTGGAAGCCACATGGCTTGGCTATTTTGAACCCTACACCACAAAAACGATTGGTTCATTTATAGGCAATATGATGCTTGATAATGGGCAGGATGAAATGGCAAGTGAATATGGTTTAAAACCGTTTGAGGTAAAGGTGCTGGAGCCAATAAGAACACTCTGCGAAAAAATAATGAGCTTGGTAAGATTCTCGTATAGTCAAGAACCATTAAAAGATTTGCAAAATAAAATACGACACACCTATGACTTACACCAGCTATTGCAACAGCAAGAATTTTTAGATTTTTTTAATTCAACAGCTTTTGATGATATGTTATTAAAAGTTGGAAAAGATGATGTGGTAAGTTTTAGAAACAATAATAAATGGCTAGTGTATCATCCAAAAGAGGCGATGGTTTTTAAAGAGCTAGAAAATGTATGGAAAGCATTGGCACCAACATATAATGGTGCATTTAAAAATTTGGTGTATGGTAATTTTCCAAAAGACACTGCCGTATTAGAAACATTGACATTAATAAAAGAAAGACTTAGTTTTATAGCTTGGGATATTAAAGTAGACAATACATAATGAAATTTACCGAAGAAAAATTAGAACATGCTTTTATAGAATTGTTGGGGAAACAAAATTTTCCACACCACTCAGGTAATACTATTGTACGAACGGTAGATGAAGTATTGATAGAAGCAGATTTGCTCAGCTATTTAATGAACAGGTACGAGAGCAAACAACTTACAGTAACCGAAGCCAAATCAATTATTCTTCAACTAAAAACCCTACCCGCAAGCGATTTATACGAAACCAATAAAACCATTATGCGTTGGCTAAGCGATGGGTTTATTTTAAAGAGAGAAGACCGCAGCCAAAAAGATATTCATATTGAATTAATAGATTACAGCGGGCTAGATGCACAAGTGGTAAGCAACGAGCTTGATAGTATAGTAGCCGAAGAAGACATACAATACCCACCAAATTATAATATTTACAAATTTGTAAACCAGCTCGAAATTACTGGCACCGAAAAACGCATACCTGATGGTATCATTTACATAAATGGAATACCTGTTGTAGTGTTTGAATTTAAGAGTGCCGTAAGAGAAGAAGCCACGGTGCATGATGCTTTTATACAACTAACGGTGCGGTATCGTAGAGATATTCCCGAGCTTTTTAAGTACAATGCATTTTGTGTAATAAGCGATGGGGTAAATAATAAAGCGGGTTCGTTTTTTGCCCCATATGATTTTTATTATGCATGGCGCAGAATTGCAAAACCATCTTTGCAAGAGCAACCAAACAGGCATATTAACAGCATAGATATTACAAGATTTAACAACGAAGATGCGCAGGGCATTGACAGCATGTTTACGATGGTACAAGGCATGTTTAACCAAAACAGGTTGCGGGATATTATTCGCAATTTTATTTACATACCCGATAGTTCAAAAATTGATGAAAAAATAGTTTGTCGCTACCCACAATACTACGCAGCCAAGCGGTTGTACGAAACCATTAAGCAGGCACAAAAACCATTGGGTAATGGTAAGGGCGGTACATATTTTGGTGCTACAGGTTGCGGCAAAAGTTTTACCATGCTGTACCTTACAAGGTTGCTCATGAAGAGTAAATACTTTGCCAGCCCCACCATTATTTTAATAACAGATCGTACAGATTTAGATGACCAGCTTGCCGGGCAATTTACCAATGCAAAAAAGTTTATTGGCGATAACACCGTAGTAAGTGTAGAAAGCCGTGCCGATCTTAGAACACAATTGCAAGGGCGGCAAAGTGGTGGCGTTTTTTTAACAACGATACATAAGTTTACAGAAGATACCGCATTACTTAGTGAGCGGAATAATATTATTTGTATATCTGACGAAGCACACAGAAGTCAAGTGAACCTTGACCAAAAAATAAAAGTTACTGATAAGGGCGTTACGAAAAGATATGGGTTTGCAAAATACCTGCACGACTCATTGCCCAATGCAACCTTTGCAGGTTTTACAGGTACACCTATAGATGCCACGCTGGATGTATTTGGAAAAGTGGTAGATGCTTATACCATGACAGAATCTGTACGAGATGAAATAACGGTGAGGATTGTGTATGAAGGCAGGGCAGCAAAAGTGGCATTGAATAATGGTGAGCTGGAAAAGATAGAAAAGTATTATGAAGAAGCTGCAGAAGCTGGTGCCAACGAACATCAGATAGAAGAAAGCAAAGAAAAATCTGCCAAGATGAACGCCATTTTGGGTGACCCAAAAAGATTAAAAACATTGGCAGAAGATTTTGTAACCCATTATGAAAATAGAATTGTAGAAGGCGCAACCGTAAAAGGCAAAGTCATGTTTGTATGCAGCAGCAGAGAAATTGCTTACGAGTTTTATAAAAATGTAATTGCTTTGCGACCGCAGTGGAACGAACTAATAGTAGCAGCAGATAATGAAATTTTAAGTGAGGAAGAAGCAAAGAAAATAAAGCCAATGGAAAGAATCAAAATGATTATGACCAGAGGGAAGGATGATGAAAAAGCGATGTACGATTTATTGGGTACAAAAGAAGACCGCAAAAAATTAGATGCTGCATTTAAAAACGGCGCCTCTAATTTTAAAATTGCTATTGTGGTAGATATGTGGCTTACTGGTTTTGATGTGCCTTTTTTAGACAGTATTTATATTGACAAGCCCATACAGCAGCATAATTTAATACAAACCATCAGCCGGGTAAACCGCAAGTTTGAAGGCAAGAACAAAGGATTGGTAATAGATTATATTGGCATTAAAAAACAAATGAATCTTGCATTAGCCAAGTACAATAAAGGCGATGAAGATAATTTTGAAGATATAGCAGAATCATTAATTATTGTAAGAAATCATTTAGATCTATTGGCTAAACTTTTTCACAATTTTGATAGCAGCAAATATTTTAAAGGCACTAACATTGAGCAATTAAATACACTAAACCTTGCTGCTGAATTTGCACAACAAACCAAAGATGTTGAAACCCGTTTTATGGGTTTGGTGAAAAGATTAAAAGCGGCTTATGATATTTGTGTAGGCAGCGAAAGTTTACAACAAATGGAAAGAGACGCTACCCATTTTTATTTAGCCGTACGCTCCATCGTATTTAAACTCACCAAGGGCAATGCGCCTGATACTGCACAAATGAATGCAAGGGTGAGAGAGATGATAAAAGATGCTTTACAGAGTGATGGGGTGGAAGAAATATTTAAATTGGGTAATGAAAACGAAACTGAGCAGGATATTTTTGATGAAGATTACTTAGCTAAGATTGACAAAATAAAACTACCCAATACAAAAATAAAATTGCTGCAACAGTTGTTGGCAAAAGTAATTGGCGAAATGAAAAAAGTAAACAAAGTAAAGGGTGTTGACTTCTCCAAAAAAATGCAGGCATTGGTAGAACGTTACAATGAGCGTGACCAAGCAGATATTTTACGCAGCGAAGTATATGAGGAAATGGCAGAGCAACTCACCAATTTAATATGGGAAGTACACAAAGAATTTTCTGCCGGAGAAGCTTTGGGTATTGATTTTGAGGAAAAAGCTTTTTATGATATTTTAAAAGAGCTTTGTGTAAAATATGATTTTAAGTATCCTGAAAAAAAATTAATAGAACTTGCAAAAGCGGTAAAAGATTTGGTAGATGGACAAGCAAAATTCCCTGACTGGAACAAAAGAGACGATATAAAATCTGCCCTTAAAGTAGGGTTGATATTATTGTTAGACGAGTTTGGGTATCCACCAGTGGAAAGGGATGAAGTATATGTAGAAATTTTTGAGCAAGCTGAAAATTTTAAGAAAAATGAAAAGTAATTGTAGAATAAGCGTTTAATGGTATTTATTTTATGCCGAACTATATTACTTAGTTCGGCATATTTTTATTATTTGTTGGTTGGCTTTGTATCAAATAAATCCCGTTTACTTAACTACATCAACAAATACAAATCCTTAAATTCCTCTATCTCCGAGTTCAATAATCAAACCGCTTTGCCAACATTTATTTAAATCATACAATTATTTTTGTAAACAATTTTTGTAACTTCCATTCCATATAAAAATACTTATGCAACCATTCGCTTTCCTTCCTTTTCAAAATTTAGAATCGTCAAGATTGTTATTAAGACAAATTACACCCGAAGATGTAAACGAAGTTTTTGCTTTGCGAAGCAATGCAGAAATTATGAAATATATTCCACGCCCATTGGTAACAACCAATGAAGAAGCCTTGGAACACATACAAATGATACAAGGTAAACTTGAAAAAAATGAAGGCATTAATTGGGGAATCACCATAAAAGGAAATCCAAAACTAATTGGCATAATTGGGCATTATAGAATGCGGTGGGAACATTATAGAAGTGAAATTGGTTATATGCTTTTACCCGAATACCATGGGCAAGGCATAACAACAGAAGCTATACAATTAATGATAAACTATGGCTTCAACAAAATGAACATGCATTCACTCGAAGGCATTATAGACCCTGCAAACACAGCGTCGGCAAGGGTATTAGAAAAAAATGGTTTTGTAAAAGAAGCGCATTTAATAGAAAATGAATTTTTTGATGGTAGGTTTTTAGATACCGTTATTTATTCTTTGGTGAATAAATAGCATGGTAAAATAAAGACATAAAATAAGCCGATGAAAAAATCCATCGGCCTTTTTTGTGGGGATCACAGGATTAAACGAGTTCTGCTTTCCATTGCTTTTTATTTTCTAAAACAGTATCAATATTTATTGTTTTCAATAATTTTTCTTCCAGCAAATTAGCAAATGTTTCAAAATAAGCAATAGCATCTTGTTTTTTATTTCTTCTAAGCCAGCGTTTTCCTCCAATTAAATTATTCAACACTTCTACATCCGATAGATATTCTATGTGGTGAATATCGGTTGGCGTAAGCCCAATTGCTTCTAGCTTATGAAAAATAAGTGCAAGGGGCGCATTGGTAATAGGGCAAAAATCTATTGCTAATTCTGTCCACTCGCCAGCACCATCGTGTGCATAACGAAGTATTTCATCTTTGGTAAACTCTGTAACCGACTGTACCAAATTACCACAATTGCATGCACCATGATGCCCCCAAGAATGATATGCACCGTTTTCTAAATTTTTTGCAGTGAGGCGAAGCGCTTGTATTAGTTCTATTGTTGGTTGTGCCATAGTTGTGTAATTATATTTCCAAGAAATATTATTGTATAAATAAAAGTACGAAAAGTTAAATAAAAAAGATTTTCTAGAACTTTGCTATGTGACTCGTTTGCGGTTGGAAACTACGAAGTAGTTTAATATGCTAAGCCATGGCTTTAATACAAACATACACACCAACCCAGAAAGGGTTGAACATTTTATTCAACGAAAATAAATCAACGTAATTTTATTGTTTAATCCCTTTGGGGTAGTTTCAATTTTGTATTTCATAACCAAGGGTTGCACCCGTGGTTATGAATGTTCAACCCTTTCAGGGTTGGGGGCTACATTTTTAATTCGCATCAATCATCCGTTTCAATCTATTGCATAATAAAAGTTGAATAAAGATTTTATGACCAGCCTAGCAGGGATAGAAGCGAAAATCCTTTTTTACGAGGAACGAGTAAAAAAGATTGCAGCGAATAGCCCTGTACAAATGTTCATCAATGTCATGAAGTCCACGCTTCTAAAAAACAATTTTAAAAAATAGAATTTATCGAAAGTTTCGTGAGACACGAACCTTGGCTTTGGACAAATAAACCACAAAAAATCCCGATCATTATTACAACAATCGGGACTTTTAAAAATATTAAAAATAGCTTAAGCCAACTCTGCGTTCATGCTTTTGCTTACACGCTTACGAGCATCTTCATCTAAAATTGTTTTGCGAAGGCGAATGCTTTTTGGTGTTACCTCAATACACTCATCGCCTTGTATGTACTCCATACATTCTTCTAAGCTCATCTGAATTTTTGGAGCTGCCTTACTAGCATCATCTGTACCACTTGCACGATGGTTGGTTAATTTTTTAGCCTCTGTAGCATTCACTACTAAATCGCCTGGCTTAATATGCTCTGCTATAATTTGACCTACATATACATCTTCTCCTGGATCTACAAAAAAGCGTCCACGATCTTGTAATTTATCTACAGAATATCCTGTTGTACGTTCGGTAGTTTTACTTAGCAATACGCCATTGTTACGCCCTGGTATTGGACCTTTCCA
>JAYTGY010000509.1:0-1933 GCA_043733065.1 Ferruginibacter sp. | reverse complement strand
TTAATCTTTGCGCCTTCTTCTTCTTTTATTTTAGCCCAACCACCCAATACATTTCTAATATTATGTATACCTTCTTTTTTAAGAATAGATGCTGCTATTACGCTTCTGTATCCGCCTGCACAGTGCACATAAATATTTTCTGTTTCTTCAAACTGTGCTAATAAAGTTACATCAGTCATTTCTGTTAAAGGTAAATTTGATGCATCTTCTAAATGCCCATCAGCAAATTCTGTTTCTCTACGTACATCTAATACAGTAATATTTGGATCGTGTGGCAAATCCATAATTAATTCATCGGGCTCCACATCTACAATCATATCTATTTTTTCTCCTGCATTTTTCCAAGCATCAAAACCACCATCTAAATATCCAATCATTTTATCAAATCCTACTCTCGATAATCTTATTACTGATTCTTCTTCTTTACCAGGTTCTGTTACCAAAATTATTTTTTTATCGAAAGGTAAAAGACTACCTGCCCACTCTGCATACCGGCCCTCAAGGCCTATAAATATTGAGTTTGGTACAAAGCCATGTGTAAATACGCTGGCATTACGAGTATCTAAAATAATAACATCTTCCTTTGCAAAATTTTCAAACGCTTCTATTGATAATGCTTTTGTGCCCTTGTTTTTTACTTCATCAATACTATCATATCCTTTTTGATTTATAGATGCATTAATAGCAAAATAAACGGGTGCAATATTTAAACCTGTGGTTACCGATTTTATAAAATCTTCTTTGCTTTGAGGTTGCAATGCATGGTTTGTTTTCTTTTCTTCGCCAATGGTGCTAAATGTATTTGGCCCTAAGTTTTTACCACAGCTACTTCCGGGTCCATGTGCAGGATAAACAATTACATCATCTGGTAATGGAATAATTTTTTCTTTTAAAGTTTCGTACATTATTTCTGCCAATTCTTCGCTACTCAAATCGCCACTGCTCAAATCTGGTCTGCCAACATCACCTACAAACAACGTATCGCCAGTAAAAATAGCATGAGGTTTATTGTTTTCATCTTTTAATAAATAACAAGAACTTTCTAGTGTGTGCCCAGGTGTATGTAAAACCTGAAAAGTTATTTTTCCTAATTTGTATTCTTGCAAATGATTTGCATTTTCTACTTTAAAATTTGTTTTAGCACCAGGGCCAAAAATAATAGGCGCACCAGTAGCCTTACTCAAATCTATATGCCCACTCACAAAGTCTGCATGAAAATGTGTTTCGAAAATATATTTTATGGTAGCATTTCTTTCTTTTGCCAAAGCAATGTATTCATCAATATCTCTTAGTGGATCTATGATGGCAACTTCGCCCTCACTTTCTATATAATAAGCAGCTTCACTTATACAAGCAGTATATATTTGTTTTATAAACATGTATCTTTTTTTATTTGAAACGCAAATTTACGAAATAAAAAAAGCGGATGATTGTGTCATCCGCAAATAATTTTCATCGTCTTATAAGACTAAGCCACTAAGCTTTCGGTAACGCCAGTAATTTGATCTATACGCTTATAGTTAACAGTGTAATAGATGAATTTACCATCACGTTGTGTGCTTACTATACCTGCTCTACGCAAAATAGCAAGATGTTGCGATGCTACAGACTGCTCTAAACGCATGCGAACATAAATTTCTGTAACGGTAATTTTGTCTTCTGTTTCAATAAGAGTAAGAATTTGCTGTCTCAATTTATGATTAAGTGCTCTCAAAACTAGAGCAGCTTTCTTTAAATTGTGATAGTTTACCTTTAAGACATTTTCGTCTGATTCAGATACTACTTTTAGTTGTACCTTTTCTTGAGTTGAGATCATTCTTTTCGGGGGTTTAGTGTTGAATAATTTGATAACACAAATATAATTAAAATTGTAATGTTAATTGAGTGCTTAGCACTTAAGCATGCTGAATAATTTTACTATAGCGTGTAGAAG
>JAYTGY010000508.1:0-5185 GCA_043733065.1 Ferruginibacter sp. | reverse complement strand
ATAAAAAACACAATATCTACCGATTCGTAAATGCCTTTTATGGGCGCTTGTATAATTTCTAAAAAACTTTGTTTGTTGCTTTCAAGTTTGTGGTATGAGCCAGGTATGGATACTGGTTTTTTTATGTCTGCATTTTTAAATTTTGATAATGCAATTTTTATTTTTAAACTATCGAGCGTGGCTTGTGTAAATGGTATTTCTATTGTAGTATCAGCCTTGCTTATCGTAAAACTTTTACCCTCGGCACATACAAGTGTATCGTACTTGCCCGCAGGTATAAGCCATGTGCATAAGGCTGCAAACACAATTACAAACATTAAAATGGTAATTGGCGATGGCAGTTTTCTTTTTTGCATTTGCTAAGTTTATATGGGTGCATTTAAAAATGTTGCAAGGGTTGTCAACCTTAAATGGTAATTTCAAAATAAATGTACGATATAAAGGTTGACAACCCTATTTGCAAACTGCAACATCATTAAATGGAACCATTTGTACAATAAAAATATAGAATAAAAAATAAGTTATGTAATTTTCCTCAAAGTTCAAAAAAATGAAGACAGCCTCATTAAAGGAAATAAAGATAGAATTAGAAAATACCCCACCCGAAAAGTTGCTAGAGCTTTGCTTGCGCCTCACAAAATTTAAGAAAGAAAACAAAGAGTTGCTTACTTATTTATTGTTTGAAGAAGGCAATGAACAATCTTATGTAGCAAGTGTAAAACAAGTGTTGAACGAATTGTTTGACACCGTAAACAAAACCCAATTGTATTTTGCAAAAAAAACGATTCGTAAAATAGTACGCATAGCCAACCGATACATAAAATATAGTGATTGTAAAACCACCGAGCCCGATTTATTGCTGCATGTTTGCGAAAAAATAAATGAACTAAATTTAGATCTCAAAAAAAATACAGCACTACACAATATTTATTTATCTCAATTAAAGAAAATAAAAAAAGCGGTGAGTGTAATGCATGAAGATGAGCAGTATGATTATTTGAAAATGTTGGAGATTTTGGAGTAGGATGCAGTTGGCAATTAGCAAAAGGCAGTTGCCAAAACTTACGCATTAAATATTTTACTTTTTATTTTTTATTTTTTTTAAGCATGAGCTCTATAACATATTTGAACTTTAGTAACGGGCTATACGTTACAACCTCCGCTACGCTTCGGTTTTCACTTCTATCCCGGCTATACTGAACAGTGGTAATTCTAAGTAGCTTTTATTATGCAATAGATTAGGTATGTAGATTGCCAACTCACCGATGCTTTCAAGCAACGAATATTCGTTTTATAGCTAGTATTCCTCTAACAATTTGTTTTCATTAAAATATTTTTTGGTAGATAAAATATATATCATAAATTTACTATACGTAAATATTTAAATTATGAATAAGATAACCTACGCTTTTCTGTTGTTATTTTTAACTACAGCTGTATTTGCCCAACCAAGATTACCCGAAAATTACTTTTGGAAAAAATTAAGCAATGGCCTCGAAGTAGTGGTTATTGAAAACCACAAAGTGCCACTAGCTACCATCGAAATTGCAGTACGCAATGGTGCTTATACCGAAGGTGCAGAATATAGTGGTCTTAGTCATTTGTTTGAACACATGTTTTTTAAAGCCAATAAAGACTATCCTGATCAAGAAAAGTTTTTAAAACGTACTCAAGAGCTTGGTGCAATATGGAATGGTACAACTGGTGAGGAGCGAGTAAATTATTATTTTACTTTTGATAAAGATAGCCTAGTAGCAGGCTTAAATTTTATGAATGCAGCTATACGTTTTCCCATTTATCGTAAAGAAGATATGGCAAAAGAAAGGCCAGTGGTAGATGGCGAATTTCAACGTGGAGAAAGTGACCCAGGTTTTCAAATATGGATTGAATGTCAGAAAAAATTGTGGGGCGATTTGTTTACACGAAAAAACCCGATTGGCGACCACAATATTATAAATACGGCTACGCCAGAAAAGATGATGATTATAAAAGGAAAATATTATCATCCCAATAATTCTATATTAGTAATATGTGGCGATGTAAAACCTGACGATGCTTTTGCAAAAGCAGAAAATATTTTTGGAAGTTGGGCGCATAGTGGGTTTGACCCAAATTTGAAATATCCTATACCAGAGTTTGCACCCTTACAATCTACTCAATATTTTGTAAAAGAATCTTCCATTGCACAAACACCTTACATGCTTTTTTTCTGGCAAGGGCCCGATACACGAAACGATTCCGCTTCTACCATAGCTGGAGATGTTTTTAATACTATACTTGGGTTAAATTCATCTAAATGGCAGCAAGCTTTAGTGGACAAAGGCTTGGCTACTTATGCAGGAGTAAGTTATCAAACACTAAAATATGTAGGGCCAATAAATATTTATCTATTGCCCAATCCGCTTAAGCTAAAAGAATGCTACCAAGAAGTAATGAACCAAGTAAAAATGTGGACAGATAAAGATTACTATACCGATGAGCAATTGGCTACAGCAAAACTAACTTTGCAACGAAGTTTTATACGACAAACCGAAAAGCCATCTTCGTTGGCAAGCCAACTTACTTATTATTGGTGCAGCACATCTTACGAATATTTTACAGATTATATTGACAACTACACTAAAGTAACAAGAGATGATATAAATAATTATCTCAAAAAATATATTGTAAACAAAAACTTTGTTGCAGGTACTATCATAAATGCCGAAATGAATAATGCAACTAAAGTGAGTGAGTTTTTTAAACCCTAATAATTAATTCTAATTACTAAGCATATGAAAAAGTTATTTTCAACAAAATTATATTGGCTAATATCATTCATACTTATTTTAAGCAGTAACGTTGCCGTTGCACAAAAAGGAGCACCATACGAAATGAATGTGAGTGGCGTAAAAGTAATTGTACAACCAAGCGGAAATCAAATATTAGAAATACAAACCATTATTAAGGGTGGAGTGCAAAATTATGAGGCCAGTAAACAAGGTATTGAAAGCCTTGCTATGACTGCGCTTATGGAGTGTGGTACAAAAAATGATACCAAAAATTCTTTCAAAAATAAATTAGATAATGTAAGTGCACAAGTATATGCCAACGCAGCAAAAGATTATTGTACTATTAGTATGAACTGTATTAAAACAGATTTTGATGCTGTTTGGCCTTTGTATGCCGATGCTATTACTGCACCAATATTTGATGAAAAAGAATTTGATAGAATAAAGCAAGATGCTATTAACGGGTTACGTTCGCAAGAGTCGCAGCCAGATTATGCCATTGGTAATATGGCAACTCAAATAGCTTTTGCCGGAAGAGATAATGCCAAAAGACCCGAGGGAACAGTAACTACTTTAACAAAAATTACTGCTGATGAAACAAGAGCTTATTACAATTCGGTATGCACAAAAGCCAGAATGCTGATAGTGGTTGTAGGTGAAATTGATAGAGCCGTATTGGAACAAAAAATTTCTGCAATGCTTGCAAATGTACCCGAGGGTAAACCATTTACTTTAAAGAAAGAAACGATATCTCCATCTATGAATAGTTTTAAAGCAGAAAAAAAAGATCTTGCCACAAACTATATACAAGGCATTACAAGTGCACCAGCACCGGGCACACCAGATTTTAATGCTTTCAATTTAGCTATGCGCATTTTTTCGCAAAGGCATTTTTTAGAAGTAAGAACAAAGAATGGGTTATCGTATGCGCCTGGTAGTTGGTTTGATGGAGGGAGTTCGCCCTCAGCAAATATTAGCGTATCTACTACAGATCCTAATAAATATATTGGTGTAGTAAAAGCACTAATTAATAAAACAAAAAAAGACGGTTTTACAGATGATGAATTGCGCAATATGAAAACACAATACCTCACTGGTTTTTTTTACCGTCAAGAAACAAACAATGCTCAAGCAAATTCTCTTGTGGCCAATGAAGTACTTCACAATAATTGGAAAAGAGCAATAACCATAAGCGATGATATGAAGAAAGTATCTTTATCAGAAGTAAATGCCACATTTAATAAATATATCAAAAATATGGTTTGGGCTTATCAAGGTAATCCAACTAAAGCAAACGCTACTTTGTTTACAGGAAATGCAAAACCAGATGAACCAAAAATTATTTTACCAAAAACAAAAATTGCAAATAATAAAAAGGGATGATGGTTTTAACTCAATTGCAATTAATATAACTTTTATCGAATCGCTTTTATCTTTATTAAGCATTCTAATTTGTATGCAGTTAAGATAGTTAGCAAAGCATACAATAATTTGTAATAGCACAATATCAAAAATGCATTTGAGCTTTCACCAAAAAATATGCTAGAGCTCAGGCTACGAAGCTGCATTTAATATTAAAGACGATAAAGTTAGCAAAGGCTCGGGCTATGTGGCTGTGCTTAACATTAGATAAGGTAAAATTTGTAGTAAAAATAATTACGATACTTTATATACAATGCTTGAGTATGTAAAAGTTTGCAAAAGCACTGGCTACCAAACTTTACTCACATTGACTTAGCTGCGTATTGCATGCGGTAAAATATATTTATTAAAAAATGCCCTGTTGAAACTTTCACGCATTACATAATGATAAAGTAATTTAAGACTATCTTCTAGTATTTATTAAAACTAAAAAACGTAACTACTTTAATCTGCCACAAAAAATTCTAATTAACCAAAGTGTAAGATTTATTTAACCCACCAGTTTTAAATTGTAAATAAACTATTTCGCCTTTTGCTATTTTATTATTGCTTAGTGTAAAAATATTTGACCCTTTTACCAATGTTTTAGTTTCCCTTGTAATTATTTGGCCATTGCTCTTTACCCAATTAATGTTTATAGATTGCGTTTGGGGAGATAATATATTTACTTCAAAATTATTGTTAAGCGCATTGTGTATTGTAGCTAAGTTTTTTATAATAATTTCTTTAGTACTAAGAGCTACTTTTGCAATGTTTGAATATTTAAAGGTACCATCGTTATCAATCATTTTTAAGCGGTAATAAATAAATTCGCCTTTGGTAGATGGATTTTTATCTATAGCAATATAATCTTTTGCAGTATTCGAATTTCCTTGTCCTTTTGTTGTTGTTATTGTAGAAAATATTTGTCCATTACTGCTTTTTTCAATATCAAATTTATCTGTATTTATTTCTTGCTCTGTATGCCATTGTATCGTTACGTCAGCATTGCT
>JAYTGY010000507.1:0-3165 GCA_043733065.1 Ferruginibacter sp. | reverse complement strand
CAAAATAGATAAAATAGAATCCCAACCGTCAATAGAATTGCTAGATTTTACTGGTACACCAATTACAGGCAAAGTTGTATAAGCCGCTACCATGCCTGGCAAATGTGCTGCACCACCTGCACCGGCAATAATTACTTTTATACCTTTTGCTTTCGCATCCATTGCGTACGTACGCATACGATCGGGTGTACGGTGTGCAGATACAACTGTGAGGTCGAATGGAACTCCAAACTCTTTTAAAATATCTGCTGCGGCTTGCATTACAGAAAGGTCGCTGCTACTGCCCATTATGATGGCTACGGTTGGTTTCATTTATTACTTTTAGTAAGCTAAGATAAAGAAAACTGCTAAAGAGATGGCATCTTTTTAAAAGATGTCAACTCTATCTGCTATAGTTTTTATCTGAATATAATTTTTCAAAATATCATTTCGATATCACTTTAAGCCCATGCTTTATCTGATTTGCTTTATGCAATAACTCTTGTGGTTCATTGCTTAAAATAGTTACGTGTCCCATTTTTCTGCCAGGCTTAGTTTGTTTTTTTCCATAAATGTGAACGAATACATTATCCATGGCAAGTATATCGTTTAACCCTTCGTAATGGGCTTCGCCAGTGTGCCCTTCCTCACCAATAAGGTTTACGATAGCCGATGGTAGTATGTGATCTGTATTGCCCATTGGATATGCAAGCATTACACGCCAAAGCATATCAAATTGGCTGCTGTAGCATGCTTCAATGCTGTGATGGCCACTATTGTGTACTCGAGGCGCAGTTTCGTTTACAAAAATATTATCATTTACATCTGCAAATAATTCTACAGCAAAAATGCCAGGGCTCTTTAATTCTTTTACTACTTTTAAAGCTACTGCTTCTGCCTTCCACATTACTTTTTCGGGAATTACAGCTGGGCTTATTTGATAGTTTAATAAATTTAATTGTTGGTCCACCACCATATCTACTGGTTCGTATATTACAGTTTCGCCAGTTTGGCTTACTGCAATAATCATAGATATTTCTTTTTTTATATCCACCATTTTTTCTAAAACTGCTGCTGAGTCAAACGCATGGGTAAAATCAGATTCTGTTTTTATGATTAACACACCTTTGCCATCGTAACCGCCATGTGCAATTTTATGTACCGCTGGTATAAAAAATTTGTGTTGTTCTAAATCTGCTTTTGAGTATGTAACTACAAATTCGCCAGATGGTACTTCTATGGCTTTGTAAAATTCTTTTTGGGTAATTTTATTTTTTATAATTTTTAAGGCAGATGGTTTTGGAAAAACCTTTACGCCTTCATCTTCTAATTTTTGTAATGCATCTTCGTTTACATTTTCAATTTCTATGGTAAGCACATCTAAAGCTTTGCCAAAATTATATACGTCATCAAAATTGGTGATATCGCCTATTGTAAAATGATGGCAAAGATGCGCAGCTGGACAGTGTGCATCGTTTTCCATTACAAAAGTTTCTACTGGATAATTTGCTGCTGCTTGTAAAAGCATTCTACCTAATTGTCCGCCACCGAGTATGCCTGCTTTTAACATTTGTTATTATTTATTGCAAATATAAGTTGGACTAATTTGGGAATTTAATTTTTAATAAACTAAAATTTTGATAACGATAAATAATTAAGCTGTACAAAGTGTCTTACAACTTATTTGTGAACAAAAAATTTAAAAACTACTTGTAGGTGTCTGACATATGTATTGAAGACTGCATTTAAATTTTATAAAACGAAGCTGTTTTTGAATGTGTCAGACACCTTACATACAATCTGCGAAATAGACGTTCTGTTTTATAGGTGTCAGACACAGGATGCGCTAAACTATTTAAAGGGAGTAAATCAATTTCTTAATTTCAATGGAAAAACAATTTAAGTTCTTTATTTTGAAACAGAATTATGTTTAAATTTGTACCCAATGACACCTGACTACGCACATAAAATTTTTACCGACAAGCGCACCAACTACAATTTATTGATGGAAGTGCTTGCTATGGATGGCTTTTGATTTTGCATTATCTATTGCACAATCTATTACTTAATCTATTGCATAATAAAAGCCGAATAATGGTATGCCGATGAAGTGAGTGACACAACGATGTTGCCCATAGCTGTTGCCTTCGTTCACCCAAAAAAAATAAAAATCATCATGGAAACATCAACAATATTATCTCAAGAAAAACTAACTACTGATTTTTTGCCACTGCAAGGAACCGACTATGTAGAATTTTATGTAGGCAATGCAAAGCAAGCCGCCAATTTTTATAAAACTGCTTTTGGGTTTCAAAGCCTAGCGTATGCAGGGCCAGAGACGGGCTTGATGGACAGAGTGAGTTATGTAATTCGTCAAAATAAACTCACGTTTGTTTTAACGACTGCATTGCGTGAAGACCACGACATTGCAAAACATGTGAGCAAACATGGCGATGGTGTGAAGGTGCTTGCATTGATGGTGGACGATGCTACAGATGCATGGGACCAAACAACAAAACGTGGTGGTAAAAGTTATTTGGAGCCAAAAAAAATGATAGATGATAATGGCGAAATTGTAATGAGCGGCATACATACTTATGGCGAAACAGTGCATTTGTTTATAGAAAGAAAAAACTACAAAGGTATTTTTATGCCGGGGTTTAAAAAATGGGAAAGCTTGTACAATCCTGCATCTACAGGGTTGTTGTATGTAGATCATTGTGTTGGGAATGTGGATTGGAACCAGATGAACCCATGGGTAAAATTTTATGAAGAGGTGATGGGCTTTAAAAATATTTTGACATTTGATGATAAAGATATTTCTACAGAATACTCTGCACTGATGAGCAAAGTAATGAGTAATGGCAATGGTTTTGTAAAGTTTCCGATAAACGAACCTGCCGAAGGAAAAAAGAAAAGTCAGGTAGAAGAGTATTTAGATTTTTATAATGGCGAAGGTGTGCAACACGTGGCCATTGCTACGGCAAATATTATTGAAACAGTTACAGATTTGCAAAGTAGAGGCGTTGAGTTTTTAAAAATTCCTGCAAGTTATTATGCAGATGTATTGGATAGAGTTGGTAAAATTGATGAAGACTTAGCACCATTGCAAAAGCTCGGCATTTTGATAGATAGAGATGAGGAAGGATACCTGTTACAAATTTTTAGCAAACCATTGCAAGATAG
>JAYTGY010000506.1:0-2286 GCA_043733065.1 Ferruginibacter sp. | reverse complement strand
AATACAATGGCTTGCTGGAAAATTATTTTTTAATAATACAGATTTAGAAGGAACCAATGGCGAAGGCATTAGCCGCTCTGTATTCCTTAGCTGGCTTGGCATAGCGGCAGGTTCAACATTGTTTGGCAGTTTAATTTATGGGTATAGCAACCAATATCGATATCATATTAATAAAATCAAATTGGCTTTTGATAATTTGCCTGCTTCGTTTAAAGGTATGCGCATTATACATATAAGCGATGTGCATAGTGGAAGTTTTATGGATAAAAAAGCGGTGCAACATGGTGTAGATATGATTATGAAAGAAGGGGCAGATTTAATATTATTTACTGGCGATTTGGTAAATGATAAAGCTACAGAAATGAAAGAGTATATGGATGTGTTTAATCAGCTGAAAGCGCCGATGGGCGTATTTTCTATATTGGGTAATCATGATTATGGTGATTATGTACAATGGCCAATTGAAGGCGTTAGCAAAGAACAAAATCTTATCAATTTAAAAAAAGTACATGCAGACCTTGGCTGGCGTTTACTCATGAATGAGCATGTAGCGTTAGAAAAAAATGGGGAAGCAATTGCATTATTAGGAATAGAAAATTGGAGTAACAAAGCTCGTTTTCCAAAACATGGTCGAATGGATTTGGCACATGCAGGTACAGAAAAATATCCGTTTAAAATATTAATGAGCCACGACCCGAGCCATTGGGATGCGCAAGTAAAAACCAATTATCCCGATGTAGATTTGATGCTTAGCGGGCACACACACGGTATGCAATTTGGTATAGAAATACCTGGCTTTAAATGGAGTCCTATACAATATGTGTATAAGCAATGGGGCGGTTTGTACGAAGCTACCAAGCAAAAATTATATGTGAATAGAGGCTTTGGTTTTTTGGGTTATCCGGGTAGGGTAGGTGTGTTGCCTGAGATTACAGTGATAGAACTGGGGTGATTTTTTTAATTTTTTGTATATTTACTAAAAGAAATATTATGAATGCCTCACCAATTTTAAAATATACTGCTGAAGAATATTTGGAATTAGAAGAAACTTCTTTAGAAAAAAACGAGTTTTATAAAGGAGAAATTTTTGCAATGGCAGGAGCGTCAATACCTCATAATCAAATTGTATCAAACGCTAATACTGAAATAGGGTATTTTTTAAAGAATAAAAAATGTCAAGTTTTTCCAAGCGATTTAAGAATCCACTCCTTAGCCAATTCATTGTATACTTATCCTGACTTATCAATTATTTGTAATGATATAGAAACAGTTGGTAAAAAGAAAAATACCGTAACCAATCCTACTGTACTTATTGAAGTGTTATCTGCAACCACACAAGATTATGACCGAGGTGCAAAGTTTAAATTATATAGAGATATAGAAAGTTTAAAAGAATACATTTTAATTTCTAGCTTAGAAACCTTGGTGGAGAAATATGATAAACAAGAAGATGGAAGTTGGGTGCTTCATGAATATAAAAATGAAATGGATACTTTTACAATAACATCAATTGATTTATTGGTAACAGTAAAAGATTTGTATAGAAATGTAGATTTTGAAAATGTAGATACATCTAGCTAGTTTTTTTAATTTAATCCTAATAAAATATTCGTTAATTCCTCTTTATTTTTCCAAGGTATTTGATGATCTGCGCCATGCAAAGTATCTGCGGAAATGGATACAGCATTAGTCATCATCTTTTTACCATAAGCTATATTTTCTATTGGTACCCAAGTATCTCTATCTCCATGCACAAATAAAATGTTGCACGTTATTTTTGCAAAATCATTTTGTAGTGGAATCAAATCTTTTTTAAGATAAAGTAATTCAGTATTGCTTGGCCCAAATGCACCTGGCAAGCACCAATAAAATGGGCGCACATTCATTATTTTTCTCCATATTTCTTTTTTCTCTTGGCTCACATCTATGGCTCCTGCTACAATTACTACCGTTTTAAAAAGTGTAGGATTATCAGCAGCTATTTTTACAGCCACTGGTCCACCCATGCTATGGCCAACCAAAAAAATTGGTTTGTCGGTTTTTAATTTTTCTAATACTGGCAGTATCATATTTGATTGCTCTTGTAAATGCATGGCTTTGCCAAAACTGCTGTATCCAAAGCCAGGCCTATCAATGGCAACTATTCTAAATTTTTTTCGAATAGATGAGTCCCACATAAATTTCATGTAATGCATCCACGTGCCAGGGCTGCCGTGAATGAATACAAGTGTGGGTAAAGTATCTGCACCACATACTGCATAATGCAAATGACTATTATTTATTATT
>JAYTGY010000505.1:0-1832 GCA_043733065.1 Ferruginibacter sp. | reverse complement strand
AGGCTTTGTCTGTAGCCAATTTTATTATTCATTTTTAAAAGAAAAAAACTATTGTCGGAAAATTTTTTACGAATGGTTTTCTCTACATTAAATGCTTTTATAACACGCAACCCTCCAAGTGTTTCATCTAATATTGAAATGGATTCGCCACTTTTTTGCGCCACAATACCAGATGGTCTTTTTAGGGTACGGCCAAGGCGTCCAATAAAAAATCCCATTATAGGTATAAAAAATAAAATGATAATAGTAAGCTCTGCATTAATGGTAAAAAGTACAATAAGGTTAATAATAATTTGCAAAGGATCTTTTACCCATCCTTCTAACGCACCAAGTACCGAACCTTCTACTTGTCCTACATCCCCTGTCATACGTTGCATTAAATCTCCTTTTCGTTGCTCTGTAAAATAACCAATAGGCAAACTCAATACTTTATTAAAAATATCTATTCTAAAACGTGTGGATACTTTATTTTTTACTGGCATTAATGAACGTGAGGCTAGGTATAAAAATAAATTTTTTAAAACAATACTTACTATAATAAGTAAACATACCATGGCAAGTGTGTGCATTTGATTACCACCATTTACAAGTTCACTTACTCTTTCTTTTAACCAGCCAAATGGCGAAAAGCCAGTAGATTTTACAACCGGAGTAACTGCATTGTCCTTATCAAATAATACTTGCAAAAAAGGAAACAACATACCCAACGAAGCCACGCCAAAAACGATAGATAAAAGTGTACAAATGATATAAGAGGTTATAGCAAGTTTATAATCTTTTAAGTATGCAAAAACCAGAGAATATTTTTTCATGTATTAATTTCTATTGTAATTTTTGTTACATGTAATTCGCCAAGAAAAATCATTGTTGGTAACAAAATTATTGAGATGGCTCATTTCATTGTATAAATAATGTGCTATAAAGCGCAAAGTAACTAATTTTACAGTTATTAAAAGTGTAATAATATGTTAGAAGGCAAAAGACAAAAACAAGTAGCGGCGGTGTTAGAGAAAGATTTAAACGAAATTTTTCAGCGCAAAGGCTTATCAATGATGGATGGGGGCATGGTTTCTATAGCTTCGGTAAAAATTACACCCGATCTTTTTGATGCTCGCATTTACCTCAGTTTTTTTCAAATAAAAGATGCAGTAGCTACTTTAAATAAAATACAAGAACAAGCTTGGGAAATAAAAAAAGAACTTACAGCACGTGTGCGCCATCAATTGCGCAGCATGCCACAACTTACTTTTTATATAGATGATACGTTGGACTATGTAGATAAAATGGAAGTGCTTTTTAAAGAAATAAAAAATACTCCCCCTATCACTTCACCAAAATCGAAAGCAGATTCTGATGAGCTAAACGAAGATTGATTCAACAAAACCTTGAACCTTCAACTTTAAACCTTCAACTTTATAACCAGTGTATCTAGCATTTGCATGGAGATATTTTAGGGCAAAAAAATCGGCCAATGCCATCAATATTATTGCATGGGTTACTACCGCTGTTATTGCTTTTGCTACATGCTGTCAAATATTGGTGCTTAGTGTTTTTAATGGTTTCGAAGATTTGGTAAAATCGCTCTACTCTTCTTTTTACAACGATGTAAGAATTACACCTGCAGAAGGAAAAACATTTACACTCACGCCTACACAAATAAATGCCATCAATAAACAAACATTTTTAAGCGGCATTTCTCTAATGGCAGAAGACAATGCTTTGCTTAAAAATGAAGAATCGCAAAAGGTAGTTTCATTAAAAGGTGTAGATGAAAATTATAAAAACATTAGCGGTGTTGCAGCTAAAATAAGCTCCGGCAATTTTGATATTGG
>JAYTGY010000504.1:0-1860 GCA_043733065.1 Ferruginibacter sp. | reverse complement strand
CGAAAAAAATCCTGTTTCGCAAAACACATCTATGTAATCTGCTAAATTTTCTTGAGCAATAATTGGCAACATCTCATTTTTTATTACATCAATATATCCGCTATGATTTTCTTTATATGCTAAGGGATATGTATGCGCAGCAAGAAATGTTGCTTTAATTAATACATCACTGTTTTCTTTTAATTTTTTTATTACTCGAAGCATTTTTATTTCGCCCTCTACACTTAACCCATATCCACTTTTTATTTCTATGGCACCTGTACCCAATTTTGCCAATTCATTTAATCTTGCCAATGCGCTTTCATACAATGCATCTTCACTCGTTTCGTTTAGTTTTTTTGCGGAGTTTAAAATACCGCCACCTTTTGTGGCTATTTCTGCATAAGTTAATCCATTTATTTTATCTACAAATTCATTTTCTCTACTGCCTGCAAACACAATGTGGGTATGGCTATCGCACCAAGTTGGCAAAACCATTTGCCCACTTACATCTTGCACATTTTTGGGTAAGTACGGTATTTTTATTTCCAACTCGTACATGTATCCAAAGTCAGCAATTAAACCATCTTCTACCAATAAATAAGCATCTTCCATTATGGGAAGATTTGCTAATGCTGTACCACGGAGTTGCTCGTTTATTTGGCGAACGTTTATTAACTTGGCTATGTTTATAAATAAAATACTATCGTGCATCATTATAATTGTTCATATAAATTTTTACAAAACCCTTCCAACCCAGGATCCCTAGCTCCCATCAACAACAACACACAATCATCAGAAATATGAGTTCGCATTTCTTCCAATAAATTATTTCTATCATCTACAAAAAAAGCATTTTTACCCAAGGCTTTTATATCGTTTATTAAATCATTAGCAGAAATATCTTTTACTGCAGTACCACCAGCATAAAAAATTTCGCTCATCCATATTTCATCTTGTGGGCGTAGGGCTGAGGCTATTTCTTTTACAAAATCATTTCGCAAAAATCGTGTAGGGCCATAGCCATGCGGCTGAAACCATGCTATTACTTTTTTAGCTATCGGTTGGCAAGCCATAATAGATGCAGCGCATTTTGCCGGATTATGGGCATAATCATCAATTACTTTTATACCATTTTTTTCACCGAGCAATTGATGCCTTCTATAAATACCTTCATACATTGCTAAGCCTTTTGCGCAATCTTCTAACGACACTCCAATAATGCATGCCACAGCAGTTGCAGCCAATGCATTTTCCATATTGTGTTTGCCAATCGTTTTTAAATTAAACGGAATATTGTTTATGGTAAAACTAATATTCATTCCACTTTGTGTAAGATTTTTAGCTACAAAACCTGCTTCGTTTTCATCAGAAGAAAAATCGTTTTTAATATTGTTTGATAATGTAGCGGATAATTTATTAGAACGATTTACCACAAAATTGCTTTTGGTATTTGTTCTAAACGTTGTAAAAATATCTAGTAATTCATCTATCTCTTGGTGGTCTTTATCAATGTTCAACAACAACCCAATTTCAGGATGATACTTTACAATAGAGCCATCACTTTCATCTGCCTCTATAACGAGCCACTCTCCTTTTCCTACTTTTGCATTACCAATTTTTCCTTCTTTTATAATACTTACCAAACCTGCTCCACTTATAATACCTGGCGCTAAACCCGCAGTTTCTAATATTTGAAAAAGCATTCCACCAGTTGTACTTTTGCCCGATGTGCCACCAACAGCAATCGTTTTTTTTGTAGCAGCTATCAACGCCAACAAATCGCTACGCATAATAATAGGAATACCCAACTGTTTTGCTGCATGCACTTCTGGCACAGTATCTTCTATAGCTGTGGACACAATTACCAATTCAATTTTA
>JAYTGY010000503.1:0-4904 GCA_043733065.1 Ferruginibacter sp. | reverse complement strand
TCATCATTGTATGCAACAAAACCCATCATAGTTACGCCATCGCCTGTGTAGTTTACATTTTCGGTTTTAATAGTTTGTGTTTTCATCGTATCTTTTTCTGAAGAAGTCTTTTTGGCTTCATTAGTTTTTTCATTACAATTTGTAAGTATTGCAAGCATAGCAATTGCAATCATTAATTTGTGTTTCATAAAATTTATTTTAGTTTATTATTTCAAAAGCAACTTTATATTCATTCCAAAAAATATCGAGTGCTATTATATTCTTTTTTAAAAATACAATTATTGTGGGCCAATCGGTTTCTCTGTAAATATTGATGTTATTCAACTCTGCAAAAATAATGCTTATTTCTTTTATATCTTCCGAAACAAAATGTTTTGCCATTTGCCAATCTTTACCAAGCAAGTTGTGAAATTGATTTTTAAAGTTAGCAAAAATGTCGAAATATTGATGTTGTAAATGTGTATCTATCAACGAAATTTCTATAGCTACAGTTGCTTTATTATTATCTGCATTTAACTTAAACGAAATACCTTTTATGCCAGTTTTATAATTAATCCAATTTACTTTTTCGCTATCAGCACTTGGCACAGGTTGCATATATTTACCAAAAGCAGTCCAAAATTTTTGCTTTACTTTAGATGCTTCTTCTTTTGTGTACACTAGTTAGTTTATTAGTTGATTAGTGAATTTGTTTATTAGTTCTGTCACATTTGCAATAAACAAAAATCTTAGAATTAATTGGGCGAAACAAAATCGGGTCGGCGGATGAAGCTTGTATTAAAATTAAACCTAAGTTTGGAAGTAAATTCTATTCGCCAATTTTTCATTCCATCATTTGCTACCCTTGGAAAAAAATATCCTTTTAATTCTATTGTACCAAAAACAAGATTTTCATTTCTTGCTCTAAGTCCGCCACCTATTGCAGTGTAGCCATTGGTTTTAGAAGTTTCTTCGTTTATTGGTTTTAGTAAACTTAAATCTGTAAATGCAAATGGAGCAAATCTAAAACCCAATATTCTTTTTAAATTATAAAATACAGTTTCAAATTTTAGTGTTGTTCTTGTATCTGCGCCATAACCAGTACCAGTAAAATAGGGCAAGCCATAATTACTTTCTAAATACAATGCAGGGCTAAGCACTGTGTTCATTTGTCGGGTAAAATTAGCAGAAAAGAAATTTCTGTTAAGCCAAAAAGTATTTAACTTAATTAATTTTGTAAACTTATTTATACCAAGCAAGATATTGGCATCCTGTAATTTTTTGTTGTTCAAAAAAGTTCCCGATCGAAAAGTGTAGGTAGAAAAACTTCCTTTTTTATTAAAATGAGTACCATCAAATTCAAGCCCATAATATGGCCGACGGATTCCTTCTTTGTTTATATAACCTCCCACTATTGTAGCATTCAATACTTCTGGCACATCTTCATTTCTGCCGAAGCCATAAATAAAATTTGTACGATAAAAATTTTGCTTGTACAAACTATAGCTCATTAAAAAGCCGTTAATATCTGCATAAGCAGGATCATAAATATCTTTACGTGCATTAGGAATTGTAAAAAAGTCATTGTAAAAAGTGCGCATAGCAATAAAATGTCGTAAGCGTTTTTCAGAATCAATTTCTCGTTTATTTTTATAGCCAATATTAAAACCTCCCCATAAATCTGTTGTGAGAGAACTGTACTTAAATTGATTTTTAAAACTTGTATCGTTGTAAACATTGCTATTACTATTAAAAGCAAAATAAGCAGCACCAGTCCATGCATTATACCTACTCAATAGTGGTTTATCAAAACCGGTATAAAAAATATTTTCTTCTTTTCGCCCACTATTAAAAGCAGCATTGTAGTTTTTAAACCCTGTAGTCCAATTTATAAAGCTGTGTTTCAAATTTCGTTTTGTATAAGAACCGCCAAAGCCATAAGTAGGTAATCTTGTTTGATCGTACAGTCCAGTTAACTCAAGCCTATCGCCAGTTCCAAAAAAGTTCTCATCTCTAATGGTAGCTTCGCCTCTTATTTCATCTTTTTTTGTATTATTCACTTGCATAGTTGCGCCTAATGAAAATACATCTCTTGTAAGAATAACGACATCCACAAATGCTGATGAAGGATCTGGTACAATCATTATCTTAGCATCTTCCATAAAAGGCTGCTCCCGCAAAAAACGTTCGTTATCGGATAATTTTAAAGGGAGAAGTTTATCGCCTTCTTTAAAAAATAAATTTTTACGAATAACTTTTGGCAATGTATTTTTATGAAAAAAATCTGCAACCCCTTCGGCAAAATTTGCTTTTTTACCATCAATGGTATCATGGACAATAGTATAAAAACCTGTAGGCGCTATGCTAATAAAACGAATTCGCCGGCCTTGGTATTCCAAAAATGGATCTACAACTTTTACGGGATTTATCACTTCTACCTCATCTGCACGATAAATACTTTCGCCCAGCTTTTTTAATAGTCCTTTCTTTTTTAATAGGAAAAAAGTATCTTCTTTTTCTTTTACTTGCGCAAAGGCTTCATTGCAACATGCAAAAAATAATATGGTGAAAAATAAATGGAATAAACTTTTTTTCATTAGAGCGCATTAAAATCGTTTAGCTATCTACAAATATATTTAGTTATATCTCAAAAAGTAGATACATTTTGTGGGTGTGGATATTTTATCGCTATTGTAGGAATTCGCCTGCGGCGAATTCTAATATAAAACAAATTCGCCAAAGGCGAATCAACTTAGAATTCGCAAAAGGCGAATTAATACGTGAATTCGCCTGCGGCGAATTTATACCTGAATTCGCCTGCGGCGAATTTATATGTGAATTCGCCGCAGGCGAATTCCTACAGCATATCACTATACGAAACTTGCATATAATCTTCTTGTTTAATTTCAAAGAAAGCTGCGTAATAATTACACTGTTCTTTTAATTTTTCTACACTAATACTCCCATCACTATCTATTGCTTCTACTTCTACAAATGTCCCCAAACCTTCTACCCTATCAAAATGAAATTTTACATTTTCTACAAAATATATTTTTCGTTTTTTGTCAACCACCACTTTGATGCCATGTAGTTTTTCTAATATTTTTTTTAGTGCATCATCGGGTGCGTGTTTGTATAAAATAATATCCGATTGTTTTGCACCAGCAAAGTTTGAGCGTTCATACCATATCAATGCATTTTCGATATTGCCTTCTCTTAGTTTTAGTCTGCCTTTACTTACATCGTAATAGGTATCTTTCTGGTGGTCTTCGCCAATAAATATTGGATTTAATGTTTGAAGTTTTTGCTCTAAGGCTTCTATATTGTTGGCTTTGGCTTTAAATTCTATGTTGGTGTGGCTCATTTTTTTTTATTTACTGAAAAGATAAGGAAGATTTTTTTTACAAAAAATTTGTTTTGCCGAGAAGTCGAAAGGGCGTTTTAAATTTCCAAATAAAAGTTTCTATAAAATAAGGCGGAAAGATAAAAGCTTCGCTTTTGTGGGCTCTTTATATTGCACAATCTATTGCATAATAAAAGATGAATAATGGTATGTAGATGAAAAAGCCCCACCTATCCTCCCCGAAGGGGAGAGAAACGCACGAGATTGTGTATGACATTATGTTGCAAAAATAAAAATACAGCATTATCTATTGCATAATCTATTGCATAATAAAAGATGAAAAATGGTATGTCGATGAAGTGAGTGACACAACGATGCTGACCATAGCTGCTTCTTTGCCCACCAAATAATTTTTATAAAAGCGAAGCTTTATAAAAATAAAAATCCCCTCCGAAAAAATCAGAGAGGACAATATTTCGCAAAGATCAAAACCTTGAACTTTGAACCTTAAACTTTCTTAGTACCCCATTCCACCCATATCAGGCGCACCATGGCTATGCGGCGCTTCATCTTTAGGTTTGTCAGCTATTACACACTCGGTGGTAAGCAACATACCCGCAATAGACGCAGCATTTTCAAGTGCTACACGAGCTACTTTAGTTGGATCAATGATACCAGCTTTAAACATACTTGCTTCGTACTGCTCGGTTCTTGCATTGTAACCATAATCGCCTTTACCATTTTTAATAGCTTCTACAACAATGCTACCATCTACACCTGCATTAGCAGTAATGATGCGCAATGGCTCTTCAATAGCACGACGAACAATGGCCATACCAGTAGTTTCATCAGCAATTTGTCCCTTTACTTTCGCATCAAGAGAAGCAAGCGCACGAATGTATGCAACACCACCACCTGGTACAATTCCTTCTTCAACCGCAGCACGAGTAGCGTGTAATGCATCGTCCATTCTATCTTTTTTCTCTTTCATTTCCACTTCGGTAGTAGCTCCTACATAAAGCACGGCAACACCGCCAGCCAACTTAGCCAAACGCTCTTGCAATTTTTCTTTATCGTAATCAGATGTGGTATTTTCTACTTGAGATTTTATTTGATTTACACGAGCTGTAATATCTTTTTTAGCACCTTTACCACCTACAATTGTAGTGTTATCTTTATCAATTGTTACAGATGCTGCTTGACCAAGTGTAGCCAATTCTACACCTTCTAATTTATGACCCAATTCTTCGCTCACAACGGTACCAGCTGTTAAGATAGCAATATCAGTTAGCATTTCTTTTCTTCTATCGCCAAAGCCCGGAGCCTTTACTGCTGCTACTTTTAGCGTACCACGCAATTTGTTTACTACTAAAGTTGCTAATGCTTCTCCTTCTAAATCTTCTGCTATAATTAATAACGGACGACCGCTTTGTGCTACTTTTTCCAAAATGTGTAAAATATCTTTCATCATAGATATTTTCTTATCAAAAATAAGGATGTAAGGATTTTGTAATTCCACACTCATTTTTTCGCTGTTGGTTACAAAGTATGGAGAAATATATCCTCTATCAAATTGCATACC
>JAYTGY010000502.1:0-3482 GCA_043733065.1 Ferruginibacter sp. | reverse complement strand
CTGGCGTTTCTTCCGCTGGCGTTTCTGTAGCAGGTGCTTCAGATACTGGAGCTTCTGCCGCTACTTCTACAGGAGCAGCAACTTCTGCCACTGGCGCTGCTTCTGCAACAACTTCTTTAGCAGCATCTTTGTTTTGCAATGCGCCCAATACACGTTGTATTGGTGCAAGCAACAATCCGATAACTTCGCCAACAAGCTCGTTCTTCGTTTTTATCATGGTAAGTGCCTTCAATTGGTTATCACCAGTGAATACATCTCCATTAATAAACGCCGCCTTAAGTTCAGGCTTTTCGTTGTTGTTTGCCTTACGAAAACCTGCAAGTATAACAGCTGGATCTTTTGGATTTTCGCTGAACATTAAAGCAGTTACTTTATGCAATGAATCGAATACACCTGCATATTTTTCAGCATCAATGCTTTCTAATGCTTTTTTAATTAAAGTGTTTTTAGCCACTTTCATTTCTACTTGCTTATCAAAGCAATGCGCACGCAATGTACTTATTTGTGCTACAGAAAGACTTTCTGTATCTGTAATGTAGAAGTTGTCATACTGTGAGAATTTGCCTTTCAGCACTTCAATCACATCATTTTTTTCTTGTTTTGTCATTTCAATTATTTTTGAAATTATTATTGTTTCCTTCGACAAGCTCAGGATGACAACAATAATTAGTTTTGAACAGATTTAGTATCAACCAATATGCCTGGGCTCATAGAGCTTGCCATGCTTACTCCTTTTAGGTAAGTACCTTTACTTGTAGCTGGTTTCAATTTAATAAGAGCATTAATAAACTCCATAGAATTTTCTACCAATTTTTCAGGTGCAAAACTCACACGACCAATAGATGCGTGAATGATACCTGCTTTATCTACTTTAAATGCAATTTTACCACCTTTCAAATCTTTTACTGCACCAGCAACATCGTTAGTTACAGTACCAGTTTTAGGATTTGGCATAAGGTTACGTGGTCCTAGCACTTTACCAAGTTTACCCATTTTAGGCATAACTGATGGTGTAGCTACGATAACGTCAACATCTGTCCAACCGCCTTCAATTTTTGCAATAAACTCGTCTAAACCAACGAAATCCGCACCGGCTGCTGTAGCTTCTGCTTCTTTATCTGGTGTACAAAGTACCAAAACAGATTTTGTTTTACCAGTACCGTGTGGTAATGAAACCGTACCACGAATGGCTTGATCAGCTTTTTTAGGATCTACACCTAAACGTACGTGTAAATCAACAGAGCTATCAAATTTTGTTGTATTAATATCTTTAACTAGAGCAGATGCTTCTTTTAAGGTATAAGCTTTGTTAGCGTCAACCTTAGCATTTGCTAGTTTTCTTTTTTTAGTAATCATTTTTTAAAAAGTTTTGTGGTTCCCGACAAAATCGGGACAGGTGACAATTTTAATTTTCCCAAGGTGCTTTACCATCTACTGTTAAGCCCATGCTGCGTGCAGTACCAGCTACCATACTCATTGCACTGTTAAGTGTAAATGCGTTAAGGTCAGGCATTTTATCTTTTGCAATTTCTTCTACTTGAGCCCAAGTAACTTTACCCACTTTTACACGGTTTGGCTCTTTAGAACCAGAAGTGATTTTAGCAGCTTCCATTAATTGTACAGGAGCAGGAGGAGTTTTAATGATAAACTCAAAAGATTTGTCAGCATAAACTGTGATAAGAACCGGTAATACTTTACCAGGTTTGTCTTGGGTACGAGCGTTGAATTGTTTACAAAACTCCATGATGTTGATACCCTTAGAACCCAATGCAGGCCCAATTGGCGGTGCAGGGTTGGCTTGTCCTCCTTTACATTGGAGTTTTACATAGCCAGTAATTTCTTTAGCCATATTTTATTTTTTTTGGTGATAACGTGCTACCATTTGGCAGTACTCCCATTGCTCATTATTACACGAGCATTATTCAAAAGAACTATTTTGGGATTGCAAAAGTAAGGAAAAATCTTAGCATAAGCTTACTTTATTACAACTATTTTTAAGCTTAAAAATAAAAAACCCCGCAATTAAGCAGGGTTTTGCCAAACAATCCATAAAACAAAAATTTGAAGACTAAAATTTTGGACAACGAGTAGCATCTCTACTACTATTGTATTTATCTAAATATTTTTGATATACTAATGATATTTCAAAGCCACCTCTTCCTTTACTTGCTTGTTTTAAGCCCGAAATATTAACGTCGTAACTTACCGCAATAGCCAAAGGTTTTGATTCTACTTTTACAACAGGAATTATTGCGTCGTTAAACCTCATATAAGCTCCTGCATGTATAAGATATTTTGCATCTATCGGGTCATCTAATTTCATTGTATAAAGCAAGCCGCCAATTATTTCTGTATGTGTAGCTTGTTTCGTATAATCTGCTTCAAAAGTTATAAAAGCATAATCATTTGTACTCATTCTTATACCGCCAGATGCTACCCATTTTGGTTGCATTTCTACAGTTGCATCGCTATAAAAAGATATTTTTTTAGATTTATTAAAATGATGATAAGCTAACCCTACAAAATAATTATTATCGGTATTCTCTCCTATTTGCCCATTCAAACTCATACCTGCAGTTCCGTCAAAATAAGAATAAGATGATTTTGAAAAGCTTTCTCCATTTCCTAAACTTGCATTATAATTACTACCATCAAATTGGCTATTGGTTGTTATTTTACTTCTATCAATACTACGTTGTACCCACCCACCCATTAAACCCATAGATAAATACATGCTTTTTTCTCCACTCAAAGATTTATGGTAATTTATAGTAGGCAATACATGTGTAGATGTTAAAGCCACAGTACCTGCTTTATCATATAATAATTGTCCGCCAATGGTAACAAAATCACTCGATTCGCCAACTGGTATTTTATATTCCATATTTACCGAAGCTGTGTGGTAAGCATCTGTAACTGTATTCCATTGAGATCTATATACCATTTGTGCTCTTACATCTCCTGCAAATAAGCCCGCAAGTGCGGGGTTCCTAAGCAAAGGTGTTTCAAACATTTGAGAAAAATGTATATCCTGCCCGTAAGCAATAGTAGCTACGCATATAAAAATAAATGAGAAATAATATTTTAGTAAAGTTGATTTCATTTAACTGGTAATAATCATTTTCTATCTCAAGACGAATTTTTTACTTTTTTGTTTTATTTTATTATTATTTATTTTGTTAATGTTATTTTATTAATGCAATATTTCCTTTATAAACAAGTACCGAATTGTTTTGGCATTGTATGTCCATTATATAAACATATACATCTGGAGTTAGTTTTTGACCTTTAAAAGTTCCATCCCACCCTGCTTTTTCGTCGTTTGCATTAAAATTAGATCTTGTAAAAACTTCCTCACCCCATCTATTAAATACCCTTAGTTGTTTTATGGTATATAAACCTGTTCCTCTTGGGAAGAAAATATCGTTTGCACCATCAGCATTTGGAGAAAACGTATTTGGAATAAATACATTTGCACCATC
>JAYTGY010000501.1:0-17927 GCA_043733065.1 Ferruginibacter sp. | reverse complement strand
GTAGCAGTTTTATTTTTACTTTTAAAATAAAAAAACACATTGCCAGCGAGTAAAATTATTATTAAAAGTGCCGTGTAAATTTTAGACATATTAATGTTTGTTTTGATCATTTTTTTTTCAGACCACAATAATAATAATTTCAAACATAATTTGCCCATTAGCATAGTTAAAATTGTGTTTAATCAATATTAAGAATTGTTGTTAATTTTTTGTAAAACTCATGAGGTATAAATGGCTTTTGTACCACATCTACAAAACCCTTTTTTACAAGGTATTCCTGCATATTTTCAAAAGATGCTGCGGTTAAAGCAACAATTGGTATTGCAGATTGCCTTTCATTTATCAAAGTTGTTGCCTCATAGCCATCCATAACGGGCATATCTAAATCCATTAAAACGATATCATATTCATTGGCTAATGACGCATCCACAGCTTCTTTTCCATTTTCTACAATTGTTACGGTTGCATTCCATTTTTCTAAAAAGCGTTTTGCTACAATTTGGTTTATCTTATTGTCTTCTGCTAGCAATATTCTTGTACCTGGCAAGCTGTAGTTTATTATAGTGTTTAAATCAAGCTTACTATTTGGTACAAACGATGATTTTTTTAGTTGTATTTCAAACGAAAAAGTAGAACCTTTACCAAGTTCACTTTCTACATTTAGTTTTGAGTTCATTAAATGTAAAATTTTTTCTGATATTGTTATTCCTAAACCAGTACCACCAAACTTTCGTGTTGTGTTTTCATCTGCCTGTGTAAAACTTTCAAATATTTTTTCTTGATGTTTTTTGTGTATGCCAATGCCGCTATCTGTTACAGAGAAATGCAAATTGGTAAAGCCAGCATCTTCATTATTTTCTTTAATTGTAATTATTAATTTTGTAAAACCTTTATCGGTAAATTTAATAGAGTTGCCTATCAAATTTATTAAGACCTGGCTTAGTTTTATTTCATCTCCCTTTAAAAAAATATCTGCATCACCATTTACTTCTATGCCGAAATCTATCTTTTTAAGGTTAGCCGTATTTTCAAAAATAGATTGTAGTTTTTTTACAAATAAAATTAAATTAAACCTGTTGTCACTAAGCACAGTTTTCTCAGCGTCTATTTTAGAAATATCAAGTATATTATTTACAACACCAAGCGTATGATCTGATAAGTTTTTTAATGTTTCAAAATGTTTTTGTTGCTCTGGCAAGTACACTTCATCTAACATAATGTTGGTAATGCCTAAAATGCCATTCAGCGGTGTTCTAAGCTCATGGCTCATATTGCTCAAAAAACGCTCTTTGGTTAACGATGCATATTCTGCTTTTTGTTTTGCTTGAATTAATAATTTTTCGGAAGCAACTCTGCTAGTTACATCTCTACAAGTAAATGTAGCGCCTATTATTTTGTTATATACATTTTCATGAATAGGTGTAGCTTTTAGTTCGTATTCCTTTTTTTTAAACTCAAAATTTTCAAAAATAGATTCTCCACTTAATACTCTACTATAATGGTTTAATATAAAATCTGGAATAGGTTTTGTAGAAAATATTTCTTTTAAATTAGCATCTACTTTAATATTGTCAACGCCAAATCCTTTTTTAACAAACTCTACAAATAATTTATTTATAGTAAGTAAATTATAATTAGCATCAATACTCCAAATTGCGCCAATAGCATTGTCTAAAGTAGTTTGTAAACTTATGCTTTGTATAATAAGTTTATTTTGCTTATGCCCAGAGTTTATAATCATATAAGCAGCATACAAAATAAAAAGAATAAAACTTAATAAAATATTTACAATCCTTAATTGATCTACAATTTGTGTGCCCCAGCTTTTGCTGCCAAAAATCAGGTCGCCACCAAACTCAGAAAATAATAAAAATGCCAATGGAAGTGCTAAAAATAATGTTACCGATAATGGGTTTTTTTTTATTGAAAAAATATTGAAAGCAGATGGCAAAAAAGCGAAATAGTATAAACTTGTATAAGTGTTTTTACCATAAAAATGTTCGTACCACGCTATTGTTGTATATATACCTGTAAGAAATAAATATTTGGCAATATTTGCATTGTTGTAATAAATTAATAAGAATACAACCCATAAAAATGCTTGGACTGCAATGGTAGAATATATAAAAAAAGAATAGTTACTTTTATATATGAATAATGCTGCAATTGTGTTTAAAATAATGGTTAAGTAGGAGAACAACCAAATCATATTAAGGTAAACAACCTGCCTAATTTGTGCACTATGTTGAAGATGCTTGCAGCCATGAAACCTTAATTGTTTGTATATTTTAAACATTCTTAAATTAATTTAATAAATTAGTAATTTGCAAACGTTTTGGTAACCGTAATATTGCTGATACACAAATGTATTCTAATTTATTTTTAAAAATATGAAAAAAGATTGTCTTTATTGTATTGCTAATACTTTTAATAAAGCAATCGTAAAAATAAGTATATAATGCTATTATAATACGACCAAGATAAAAAATTAATAACTTTGTTTTATGCAACTTCTCATTTCAACCAATCAACTTCAACTCATCATTAATCGCTTAGCACAACAACTAATAGAAAATGATGATATAATAAGTGATATCATTTTTATAGGATTACAACCCCGTGGTATTTACGTAAGCGATAAAATTATTGAACAAATAAAAAAGCTTTGCCCAAATGAAGCAATAAAATATGGTTTACTCGATATTACTTTTTACAGAGATGATGTACGTAGTGAAATACATGTACCCAATAAAACTGATATTCCTTTTTCGATAGATGGTAAAAAAGTAATTTTAATTGATGATGTATTATACACTGGTAGAACCATTCGTGCAGCATTAGATGCACTGCAAGATTTTGGCCGACCTAAAAAAGTAGAACTTTGTGTGTTGGTAAATAGAAGGTTTGATCGTGAACTACCTATACAACCTGATCACTGCGGTATTATTATTGATAGTCACATTGAACAAAAAGTAAAAGTAGATAAAGAAAAAGGTGAAGTGGTTATTTATTAGACATTAGATAATAGATTTTAGACATAAGATATGAATAACATTACATCTCAATTTCTCTTAGATCCCAATATTACTTTTTTAAATTTTGGTTCTTTTGGAGCAAGCCCAAAAACAGTTTTTGATGATTATCAAAAATGGCAAAGAGAATTGGAGTTTAGCCCTGTGCAATTTATTACTGTAAATGGGATTAAATATTTACAAAAAACAAGAGAAGCGTTGGGGAAATATATCGGTTGCCATGCAGATGATGTGGTAATGGTAACAAACCCCAGCTACGCAGTAAATATTATTGCAAAAAGTTTAAAATTGCAAGCCGGCGATGAAGTACTTGCTACAAATTTAGGCTACGGCGCATGCGATAGAACTTGGAAATATTATTGCAATAAGGCAGGTGCAAAATATGTACAACAAAAAATAAATTTACCTATTGTAAATAAAGAAAGTTTTTTACAAGATTTTTTTGCAGGGGTAAATGAAAAAACCAAACTCATTTTTGTAGATCATATTACTAGTGCTACTGGCCTAATATTGCCAGTGCAAGAAATTTGCGATTATGCAAACAAAAAAGGCATTTTAATTTTTATAGATGGTGCACATGCGCCAGGGCAAATAGATGTAAACCTACAAACACTTAGTGCAGATATGTACACAGGCGCTTGCCACAAATGGATGATGACCGCCAAAGGAAGTTCGTTTTTGTATGTAAAAAAAAGCTTGCAAAATTTATTTGATCCATTAGTGGTAAGTTGGGGTTACGATGCCTTGTATCCATCTCATTCGCAGTTTTTGGATTACCATCAAATGCAGGGTACAAGAGATTTTTCTGCTTTTTTAACCATACCTGTTGCAATACAATTTATGCAAGAAAATAATTGGAAAGCAGTAAGAGCAGGTTGTAACGACATTGTAATGCGCAATGCAAAACGCTTTTGCGATTTGCTAAGCACTAAACCTATAAGCCCAATAACAAAAGATTTTATTGGCCAAATGTTTAGCATTCCCATTAATTCAAACGACCCATTGGCTTTAAAAGCATTGTTGTTTAACAAGTATAAAATAGAAGTGCCTGTAATGCCGCATAATGATTTGCTCTTTATACGCTACAGCATACAGGCGTTTAATACGCAGGCGGATTTAGATGTGTTGTATAAAGCAATGGAGGATATTTTGGTAAATGAACCTAATTTGTTATTTGCATTTTTATGATTAAAATTTTATTGGTAAAAAAAAGATTACATTTGGTTACGATTTTTTGTATATGATAGTGAGCGAAAATGGTAATCTTCAATATATATATGAACTTCAGCAAAGAATTGCTGAATATGAGGATGCTGTGGCTTATAAAAAACTATTTTTATTATTTTTCTTACCGCTAAATAGTTTTTCTTATTCTATAATAAAATCAAACGAATCTGCAGAAGAAGTTGTTTCAGATGTATTTATAGAAATATGGGCAAGAAGAAAACAGTTAATGGAAATAGAGAATTTGAAAATGTACTTATACACTAGCGTACGCAATGCATCTTTAAGACAAATGCAAAAAATACAAAAAACCAAAACCCTTTCTTTAGATGATTTAGATATAACTTTTGCTTCTGCGGATTTAAATGCGGCAGATTCGATTATAAGCAAGGAGTTGGTGAGTAAAATAGAAACTACCATTGAACAATTGCCTCCTCAATGTAAAATAATTTATAAGTTAGCAAAAGAAGATAGACTTAAATATAAAGATATTGGCGAATTGCTTTCTATTAGCGTAAAAACCATCGATAATCAAATAGCTACTGCACTTAAAAAAATTGCGTCTGTACTTAATCTCCCTGTAAAAAAATCGTCCACGAGATAATTTTTGTTTTTCTTAATCTTTGTATAGGGGATTTTTATTTCTTTTGTCTCTATAAATATGTAACGATATGCAAAGAGACAGAATTTGGACTTTAATGTCCCGCAAATTATCAGGAGAAGCTACTCAAGCTGAACTTCATGAGCTGGATGAGCTATTAAAAAGTAATCCAGAGTTTGATATACCTACTCAGTTTGTATCAGAGTATTGGTCTGTTCCTACAGAAAATGAAGAAGATTTTTTAGAAGCTACTTTTCATTTGCATAATGAAAAATTAAAAAATAAAGGTTACCATCTCAATACTATTCACCCTGAAACAGGCTCATTCAAATACAAAGATAGTCACAGAAACAAAAAATTGAAGAAGTGGTTCATGGCTGGATTGGTAGTATTTTTAATTGTCGTAATTCCATTTTCTATATTCCATTACAATAAAGTTAATACAAAATCAAACACCCAACCAATTGCCAAAAGTGAGGTAAGTACAAAAAATGGTTCTCATTCAAAAATTCAATTACCAGATGGTACATCGGTATGGCTAAATAGTAGCAGCAAATTAACGTACGACAACGAAAATTTTGGCGCTAGCATTAGAGAAGTTTCATTGGTGGGAGAGGCTTATTTTGATGTAGTAAAAAACCCATCAAAACCATTTATTATTCATACTACTAAAATGGATATTAAAGTACTGGGTACTGCTTTTAATGTGAAATCTTATCCTACAGACAAAACAACCGAAACAAGTTTAATACGTGGTAGTGTAGAAGTGACCCTCAATGATAGGCAAGAAAAAATTATGTTGAAGCCTAGTGAAAAATTAATTTTCAATACCCTGCAAAATAAATCGGAAAAAATAAGTACACTAAAAGACAATGTGAAGATTAACGAAAAGGAAAAACCGATAATTGAATTAAGTCATCTTACGATTTATCCTATTGATAACTCCATAGTAGAAACTGCTTGGATGGAAAATAAATTGGTGTTTAGAAATGAGTCTTTAGAGGATATAGCATTAAAAATGGAGAGGTGGTACGGTATTTCAATTGTTATTCGTACCGAAAGTTTAAAAAAAGAATTGATAACAGGTTCTTTTGAAAAAGAAACCATTTATCAAGCCCTAAAAGCTCTTCAGTTTACAAATAAATTTAATTACATAACAGAAAAAGGTAAAATTATAATTTATAAATAATTAAGAAAAGAAAAATAAGGTAACCAAAGGAAGTGATTTATGCTGAAAAAACTTTAGCAGAAATCACTAAAAAATAAAATAGTTTTTAAAATCATCATAATTTTTTTATCGTTTTTTAAAAATGATATGTACATATGAGATCAAAATTTTTAATACTAATATGCTTTTTTATTTATGGTAGCATGCAAGTGACGGCACAAAATATATCATTGGATGTACAAAATACCGAGGTAAATAAAATACTTTCTTTAATAGAGAAAAAAAGTAATTACAGATTTTTATACAATAATAAAATAGAAGATTTATATCAAAAAGTAAGTATAACTGTAAGCAATACAACTATAGAAGAGGTAATGATTAAAATCTTTAAAGGAACCAATTTGCTCTATCGTAAATTAGATAATGATCTCATTGCCATTAGATCAAATAATAAAGATATGCAAGATGTAACCATAGATGGTAGAATAACAAATGAAAAAAATGAACCACTGCAAGCCGTTTCAATTATAATAAAAGGTACGGATAGAGGCACAACTACTGATGGGGAAGGAAAATTTAAAATATCCGTTCCTGAAAATACCATTTTAATAATATCATCAGTTGGTTATAACACACAAGAAATTCTTATCACAAACCAAACTGTATTAAATATAAAGTTAACCCAACCACAAAAAGATTTGGAGCAGGTGGTGGTGATTGGATATGGCACTGCTGTAAAAAAGGATTTAACAGGTTCATCTGGTTCTATTAAAGGCTCTGATATTTTAAACATACCAGTTCTTACGGCTACACAAGCTATTCAAGGTAAAGTAGCTGGTGTGCAAATAATAAATAGTGGTGCACCTGGCAGTGCCCCCAATGTAAGAATAAGAGGTATTGGTTCTGTTCTTGGAGGTGGTACAGACCCACTGTATATTGTAGATGGTATTATTACAAACGATATTAGAAACATTAATGCGGTAGATATTCTTTCGATAGATATTTTGAAAGACGCATCTTCTACAGCCATTTATGGAGCAAGAGCCGCAAATGGTGTAGTATTAATAACTACAAAAGCAGGCAGTAAATCTGCATTTACAATTAATTATAACACGCAAGTAGGTGTAAAGCAGTTGGTACATAAAGTACAAATGGCAGGGCCAGGTTTGTATGCTGCATATTCAAATGAAGCGGCGGGCATACCAGCAGTTAATTTGGGAGATATTACAGGATCTACTTCATGGTACGATCAAATTACTAGAAATGCTTTATTTCAAAACCACAATTTATCTGTAAGCGGTGGAAAAAATAAATATCGATATTTTCTTTCACTAGGATACCTTAATGAAAATGGAATATTGTTAGATAATAATTATAATAGATATACAGGAAGGTACAATCATGATTATACGATTAACACTAAAATTAAAATTGGAAACAACATTAGTATGTCTAAGTACATATCTAATAATAAACCGTACAGTTTGTTTACCACTGCCTATATAGCGGCACCCATTTTTAATGCAATAAATGCAGATGGTAGTTTTGGTAATACATCAAATGCAGTAAGCAATGTAGGCAATCCTTATGCTACGTTAAAAACTACCAATGATAGAAGTTATGGAAATCGTTTGCAAACCAATGGATGGGTGGAATACAAGCCGATAAAAGGGCTCACATTTAAATCGCAATTTGGTATTGATATAGAGAGAAACAATGGATGGAATTATACACCTGCTTACAAGACGTTTGAGGCAAATGGAAAACCAGGTGGGCAATTGAATGAGGATGCTGATCTAAGTTTTACAAAAGATTCTATATACCAATGGGTGTGGGATAATTATCTAACCTATGAACATTTATTTTCTAACAAGCATGATATAAAAGTTACCGTAGGGCATACGGCTGAACGCAGGGATGGATGGACAAACAACGCTTTTATAGCCAACAAAAATATTGCTAATGATAAAACAGCATGGAAACTAAATTTTACCGACACTGCAAAAGGTCAAGTAAATACTAGAGATGCAATCGGAAATTATTTTAGAAGAGAATCCTATTTTATAAGAACCAATTACAAGTTTAAAAATAAATACTTGGTTAATGCCACATTTAGAAGAGATGCCAATAGCAATTTTGCTGCCAGTAAGCGATGGGCTAATTTTCCATCTATAGGTATTGGTTGGATTGTAACCAACGAAAATTTTATGCAAAAGCAAACGCTTTTTAATAATTTAAAATTTAGGGCAAGTTATGGTTTAGTTGGTAACGATGTTATAAAGCCAGGGAGATTTGATTTAAGGCCACAAGAAAGACTTTATACTTATTTTGGCACCAATAGAATTGATGGTGCAACTGTTACTGGTATTGTAGATCCTAATTTGCAATGGGAGGTTGTAAAAGAATTTGATGCAGGTATAGAGTTTTCAATGTTAGATAACAAATTATCTGGTGAAATTGATTTTTACAACAAAGTAGCTACTAAGGCACTTTTTTCAATCCCTATCGTTTCATTAGGATTTGGAAATTCATTTTTAACAAACGCTGCAAACATCGCCAATACTGGAGTAGAGCTAGCATTGCAATGGAATAAAAAAGTAAATGAGAATTTTAACTACACAATTAAAGGAAATATTTCTTTTAACAAAAACGAAGTGAAAAATGTTGGTTTGGGTAGGGCATTAAATTTTGGAAGTTTAAACAATGGCTCCAGCGCTACGCAAACATTGCTTGGTCAACCCATTGGCTCTTTTTGGGTATATCGTACAAACGGTATTTTTCAAACCAATGCAGAAATAAATGCTTACCCTCATGTAATAACCGCCGTACCGGGCGATTTAAAAATTGTAGATATTAATAAAGATGGTATAATTGATAACCTTGATAGAGAGCATGTGGGCAGTTATCAACCCACATTTTATTATGGACTAAGCAATACCATTAACTGGAAAAAAATAGACTTTAGTGTAGATGTAATTGGCGTGGCAGGTAATAAGGTTTATAATGGAAAGAAAGGCCTAAGATTTGGTAGTAATTATAATGTAGAGTATAGTGTAGCTAATGATAGGTGGAAACCTGGTAGTAACAACAATACCAATCCTGGTGCAAGTAATGTCACTCCATATCCATCAGATTATTTTATTGAATCTGGTTCATTTATTAGAGTAAATAATATTACCCTTGGTTACAATTTTTTATCTAAAAAAATTAATAAACTTATTGACAGGATGCGTTTTTTTGCAAGTACACAAAACCCTTTTATTTATACAAAATATACCGGGTTTACACCTGAGTTGCCGGGCAACCAAAATGAAGCTGGTATAGAATTAAACGTATATCCAATTTCAGCCTCCTACTTGGTTGGTATAAATATTCAATTTAAATAAATAAAAAATTATGAAATATTCATCTTCAATAAAATGGTTGGTAATAGTTGGACTAATAACAACAATGCCTATTGGTTGTAGCAAAAGTTTTTTAAACGAGCCTTCAAGAACCGTTACTATAAATGATTTGCTGAATTCAGCAGGTGGTTCCCAAAGAATTATAGGAGCAGTTTATAACAAACTCTACGATTGGGAAAATCACTCTTTTCCATGGATAGGCGTATCGAGTATTACCAGCGATGATGCAGAAAAGGGAAGCACAGCAGGCGATGGTGGTGGCGATAAATTAGAATTAGACGGCTGGCTAATTTCTCCTGCCAATATTTCTTTTAACGAAGTATGGGAAGGTAATTTTGATGGTATTGGCAGAGCATGCTATGCTATAAAGTTTTTAAGCGACATGAATATTCCTGAAAAAGAAAGGTATATAGGAGAAGCGAAATTTTTAAGGGCTTATTTTTATTGGAACCTAATTAGAGTATTTGGTGGCGTGCCAAAGATTGACAAAGTACTTGCATCGCAAGCAGATATTGAACTAGCAAGTGTAAGAGCAAGCGCAGATGATATTTACGCTTTTATAGAATTAGATTTAAGAGATGCTATTGGTACACTACCTGCTGTTATTACTACCAACGAAAGAGGCAGGGTATCAAAATATGCAGCACAAGCTTTTTTGGCTAAAGTATTGATGTATCAAAAAAAGTGGGCACAATCAAAATCATTGTGCGATGAAATAATAAATAGCAATCAATTTTCTTTATTAAATAATTATGCTTTAATATGGCGAGAGCAAGGGGAATTTTCTACAGAATCTATTTGGGAAATAAATGCCATTGCAGATAACCCACCAAAAGGCATACAGCAATATACAGAAGTACAAGGTATGCGAGGGTCAGGCGTTGGAGATTTTGGTTGGGGATTTAATACGCCCTCACTCGATTTAGTAAATGCATACGAACCTGGTGATTTGCGTAAAGCAGCGACTATCTTGGTTTCGGGGTCTATATTATGGGATGGTTTTGTAACAAGTAATACGCTACCCAATCCTTATTACAATTACAAAGCTTATGTAAGCCGCACTGCGGAGTCGTATTTTGACAGAGGCCAATCTAACAAAAATTTAAGGGTATTTAGATATGGAGAAGTTTTGCTAATGAAAGCTGAAGTAGAAAATGAATTGAATGATACAACAGCATCAAAAATTGCTTTGAATCAAATAAGACAAAGAGCAGGACTGGGAAGTGTGAATGCTATAAGCAAAAACAATATGAGAAACAATGTTTATAAAGAAAGAAGGGTAGAAATGGCTTTTGAACACGACAGAATGTTTGACCTAAGAAGAACTGGAAGAGCAGCAGCCATTTTACAAGCACTTGGAAAACCCTACACTTCTCCAAAGCATGATTTGTTTCCAATTCCACAAAGGCAAATTGATTTAAGTGGAAATAAAATTGTTCAAAACTTTGGCTATTAAAATAAAATCATTAGTTAAAAAAATAATTACAATACTTACATTAAACTCTAATTATTAACACACATTTTAAACAAACAATTAAACAAAAACACAATTATGAAAAAGACAAACATGATACTTGCTTTAGCAGTGGTATTAACGACCATCACAACAAGTTGTAAAAAAAAGAATGATGCCGTAGATGTTCCGTTGCCACCCATTGGCGGATACAATAACTCAAACGAAGTAGGTGCGGCAAACTTAAAAGCTTACTGGTCTTTTGACGGTAATGGTACAGAAAGCAAAACTGGTACAGCACCTGAAACTAGCGTTGGGGTAACATATACTGCCGGAGGCGCAAAAGGTCAAGCTGTAACATTTGCAAATGGTTATTTAAAATACCCAGCAATTGCTGCACTTACTGCAACTTTAAGTGCCTACACTGTTAGTGCATGGGTTAAAATTTCAAATAACCAAACTACTCCCGGAACAGGAACAGTCTCTACATTTTTCACCCTGTCTAGACCTAATGAATGGATTGGAAATATTAATTTATATGCCGAAACAGGACAAGCATTGGCTGTAAATGATTCTGTAAAAGTGAAACAAGGATTTGGAAGTTCTGTATCTGGTACCCAAATTTATGAAAACTTTACTAAGTTAGAACCATGGATGGTTGCTGATAATATTGTAACTCCAGGAAAACATGTTGCTGGACCAAATAAAATTGGTGGAAGATGGGCTCAAATTATTGGTACTTGGAGTGGTGCTGATAATAAATTTATCATCTATTCTGATGGACTTAAAATTTCTAGCCCCGCATTTGAAATTAGAGGAAATAATACTTCTTTAGTCTTTGATGCACCTTCTTTCGTTTATATAGGGGCATTTGGAAATTTTGCTACAAGCACTGATACTTGGAATAAACCAATGAATGGATCTGTTGATGAAATAAGAGTATATAACAAAGCTCTAACAGCAACAGAAATTGATGCATTATACCAACTTGAAAAAGCTGGAAGATAATACAAACATTTTTTCAACGGGGCTATTCATTAGCCCCGTTTTTATTTTTTTAATATAGTTTATGTTTAATCGCTTCATGTTCATTTTTCTTTTTAGTTTTTTAGCTTTTTTTTTATGTTTTAATTGGGCATGCAAAAAAAAAGAAGCAGATGTATTGCCCACACCCAGCATTTCTCCACTTTTTTTAACAGACAATAAAGTAGATAGTTTATCTTCAAAAACAAACTATTTTTCAGTTGGTATTAATCCCTCCATAAAATTAGTTTTTAATAATTCAATAGACAGATCAACAGCAGCAAATAGCATTTATCTAAGCGAAAATGGAGCTGCACCAGTATTAATAAATGTTGCCTACAGTTTAAATGATAGTGTTGTTATCATTACGCCACAATTACCATTAAAATATTTAACTCGATATACATTAAAAATAAATAACACACTTGCCTCTATTCAAAAAGGGTTGCTTAATAATAATGTCAGCATTGGTTATCTTACGAAAATAGATTCTACAGATAAATTTCCTTTACTAACAGATAATGCTTTACTAGATAAAGTACAACAACAAACAATTAAATATTTTTGGGATTTTGGCCATCCTATTTCTGGCATGGCTAGAGAAAGAAATACAAGTGGAGAACTAGTAACCACAGGAGGTACAGGTTTTGGTGTAATGGCTATTATAACTGCTGCTAGCAGAGGGTTTATAACACGAGCAGATGGTGCCACTAGGGTACTTAAAATAAGCAATTTTTTATTGACCAATTGTACAAAATATCATGGTGCTTTTGCCCATTGGATAAATGGCGCTACAGGTACTACCATCCCTTTTAGTACAAATGATAATGGTGGAGATTTGGTAGAAACATCTTTATTGTTGCAAGGTTTAATAACGGCTCGTCAATATTTTTCTACAGCAGATGCTACAGAAACAGATTTGCGTAATAAAATAAATACCATTTACAATGGCGTAGAGTGGAACTGGTACAGGCAAAATAATCAAAACGTATTGTACTGGCATTGGAGTACAGATAAAGGATGGATAATAAACCAACAAATAAGTGGATGGAATGAAGCGTTAATTGTTTATGCATTGGCAGCATCTGCACCAGTAGCTGCCAATAGAATACCAGCAATAGTATATACAAATGGCTGGGCACGTAACGGTGGAATAATAAACAACAATACTTACTTTGGTTTACAACTACCACTTGGTCCGAATTTAGGAGGCCCACTTTTTTTATCACACTATTCTTTTGTAGGAATAAACCCAAATGGATTAATGGATGCTTTTGCAGATTATAAAAAACAAGTAACCAATCATACAAAAATAAATTACGAATATTGCAAGGCTAACCCAAGAGGTTGGAATGGTTATAGTAATCTATGTTGGGGCCTTACGGCTAGCGATGTGCCCAATGGCTATAATGCAAATGAACCAAATAATGATATTGGGGTAATAACACCCACTGCTGCTATATCATCTATGCCATATACTCCTTCAGAATCAATAAATGCATTGAGGTTTTTTTATTACAAACTCGGAGATAAACTTTGGGGGCAATATGGTTTTTACGATGCATTTAAATTAAGTGATCCATGGTTTGCTAATTCTTATTTAGCCATTGATCAAGGACCAATGATTGTAATGATAGAAAATTATCGTACGGGTTTATTATGGAATTTATTTACAAGTGCACCTGAAATAAAATCAGGTTTATTATCAATAGGTTTTACTGCTCCATATTTATAAAGTGTATGATAAAAAGAAAATTTAATATTTTTTTTAGTGTGTTTGCTATCTTAATTGCAACAAATAATTGCACATCAAATAATAAGCTAGTAACTAAAAAATTATCATCAATAGCTGTAGAAGATACCGCATTGTTTAGAATAGTCCAGCAACAAACCTTTAAATATTTTTGGGATGAAGCAGAACCAATTAGTGGTTTGGCAAGGGAGCGGTTCCATGTAGATAATGTGTATCCTGATAATGACAAAAACGTAGTAACGAGTGGTGGTGCAGGTTTTGGTGTAATGGCTATATTGGTGGGTATAGAGCGACATTTTATTACAAAAGATGAAGGAAGGAAACAATTAGAAAAAATAGTTCGTTTTTTAGAAACTGCAGATCGGTTTCATGGTGTGTGGCCACATTGGTGGAATGGCGAAACTGGTAAAGTAAAACCATTTAGTAAATACGATGATGGTGGAGACTTGGTAGAAACTTCTTTTATGCTACAAGGGTTGTTGTGTGTTCGACAATATTTTGCTAACGGCAACGATGAAGAAAAAAGATTAGCAGCAAGGGTTGATAAACTTTGGAAAGAAACTGAGTTTGATTTTTATAGAAATGGAAAAAATGTTTTGTATTGGCATTGGAGCCCAAACAATGGATGGAAAATGAATTTTGCTGTGCATGGTTACAATGAATGTTTAATCATGTATGTATTGGCTGCATCATCACCTACACATGCCGTGCCTGCAGAAGTCTATCATGAAGGCTGGGCACAAAATGGAAAAATAAAAGGAACATCTTCATACGCAGGTTATACATTAAATTTAAAATACCAAGGCAATCCGCCACAAGGTGGTCCCCTTTTTTGGTCACATTATTCTTACTTTGGTTTAGATCCTCGTGGGCTCAAGGATAAGTATGCTGATTATGGGGAAGAAAACAAAAATCTTTCTCTTATAAATTATCAATGGTGTGTAGATAATCCTAAAAAGTATAAAGGATACAGTGAAAACAATTGGGGGCTTACCGCAAGCTATTCCAAAGATTCTTATGCAGCGCATGCACCCAATATGGAAAATGATTTGGGCGTTATTACGCCTTCAGCCGCACTGTCTTCTTTCCCATATACGCCTTCACAGTCTATGGCTGCAATGAAATATTGGTTTACAAATAAAACGTTAAAACAAAAAATATGGGGACCGTTTGGTTTTTATGATGCATTTAGCGAAGAGTATAATTGGTATGCGCCAAAATATTTGGCCATAGACCAAGGCCCAATAGTTGTGATGATGGAAAATTACAGAACTGGATTATTGTGGAAGTTATTTATGAGTTGTCCCGAAATTAAAACGGGATTAAAAAAATTAGGTTTTACGAGTCCGTATTTGAAGTAATAATATTTGCATTTTACATAATCGAATTTACATTAATCTTAAAAAAATATTCTATGAAGAAAACAATGCTTTCGCTGCTTTTATTGTTTGCCATAAATACAATGGCACAAAATAATGTCGATATAAGAATGAATCTTTTTGTAACGGCGTTAATGAAAAAGATGACTACCGCAGAAAAAATAGGGCAGCTAAATTTATTAACGCCAGGTGGGGGAATACTTACCGGCGCAGTGGTAAGCAGCGATGTAGAAAAGAAAATAATTGATGGCAATGTAGGCGGATTGTTTGGGGTGACAGGAGCAGAAAAAATAAAAGTGGCACAAGATTTTGCTGTAAATAAAAGCCGACTAAAAATACCTTTAATTTTTGGTTCAGATATTATTCATGGCTATAAAACAATATTCCCCATTCCACTAGGTTTATCGTGTAGTTGGGATATGCAAGCCATAGAAAAAAGTGCAAGAACTGCTGCATTAGAAGCAACAGCTGATGGATTGTGTTGGAATTTTTCGCCGATGGTGGATATAGCCCGAGATGCAAGGTGGGGACGCATTGCAGAAGGTGCAGGCGAAGATCCGTACCTAGGTTCACAAATAGCAAAGGCGATGATAAAGGGTTATCAAGGAAAAGATTTAGCAGCTAATAATACCATGATGGCTTGTGTAAAACATTTTGCATTGTATGGAGCGGTAGAAGCGGGTAGGGATTACAATACGGTAGATATGAGCAGGGTAAAAATGTACAATGAATATTTGCCTCCATACAAAGCTGCAGTAGATGCAGGGGTAGGAAGTGTAATGAGTTCTTTTAATGAAATAGATGCCGTGCCTGCAACTGGTAATAAATGGCTGCTTACAGATTTGCTGAGAAAGCAGTGGGGCTTTAAAGGCTTTGTAGTATCTGATTATACATCGGTAAATGAAATGACGGCACATGGCATGGGAGATTTGCAAACTGTATCTGCACTTGCCTTAAATGCAGGTTTAGATATGGATATGGTAGGAGAAGGATTTTTAACAACCATACAGAAATCTTTAAAAGAAAAGAAAACAACCTTACAACAAATAGATGCAGCTTGCCGCCGTGTTTTAGAAGCTAAATACAAACTTGGATTGTTTGACAATCCATATCGCTATATTGATGTAAGCAGACCAGCTAAAGAAATATTAACCGCACAAACCAGAAAAGATGCAAGAGAAATAGCAACAAAATCATTTGTGCTACTTAAAAATAACAACCAAACACTTCCGTTAAAAAAAACAGGAACCATTGCATTGATTGGTCCATTGGCTAATGATAAAAGTAATATGCTTGGTACATGGGCAGTATCGGGAGATGCTTCATTTTCTATTCCTGTATTAGATGGTATTAAAAATGTAGGAGGTAGTAATGTAAATATCTTGTATGCAAAAGGTGCTAATATATCTGACGATACTTTGTTGGCAAAAAAAGTAAATGTATTAGGCACAAGAATAGATATTGATAAACGAACAGCAGATGAAATGATAAAGGAAGCTTTGGATGCAGCAAACAAAGCGGATGTAATAGTTGCAGTTGTAGGAGAAGCATCTGAAATGACAGGTGAAGCTGCAAGTCGTACCGATATTACAGTTCCGGAGAGTCAGAAAAAAATGATACGAGCATTGGCAAAAACTGGAAAGCCATTGGTACTTGTAATGATGAGTGGGCGGCCACTTGCATTGGTTGAAGAAAATAATTTAGCTACCACTATTTTGCAAGTATGGCATGCAGGTACAGAAGCTGGAAATGCCATTGCAGATGTATTGTTTGGCAATTATAATCCTTCTGGTAAATTATCTGTTTCTTTTCCGGTAAATGTTGGGCAAGTACCCATTTATTATGGACAAAAAAATACAGGCAGACCATCAACCGATGACTCTCCAAAATTTCAATCAAATTATTTAGATGCACCAAATGCGCCGCTCTTTCCTTTCGGGTTTGGTTTAAGTTATACTACATTTTCTTATAGTAATATTTCAATAAATAAAACTGTGGTAAAAAAGAATGAAAGCATAATTGCTTCTATTAGCGTAACAAATACTGGTAAGTACGATGGGGAAGAAGTATTACAGTTTTACTTAAGAGATATTGTGGGTAGTGTAACAAGACCAGTAAAAGAATTGAAAGGGTTTCAAAAAATAATGTTGAAAGCTGGAGAAACAAAAACCGTAACATTCAACATTACACCAAACGATTTGAAGTTTTACAATTATGATTTAAAATACGATTGGGAAGCTGGTGATTTTGATATTATGATTGGTGCAAACTCTAGAGATGTGAAAACGGTAAGGGTAAATTGGAGTAAATGAATTTTTTGTAAACAAATTTAAATTGCTTGTAAAATTGGAATATGCAAAAATATTTTATCGCCATATTGTTTTTAGGTTTGGCACAATTTTGTACTGCACAAAATTTTTCTGCTTATGAAAAACATAATTTCATAAAAGAAAAAGATACTTTGCCTTATCGGTTATTATTGCCTGAAAATTATGACAGCAAAATAAAATATCCACTAGTTTTATTTTTACATGGTCGTGGCGAAAGTGGTACCGATAATGAATTGCAACTAACACATGGTGCAAAATTGTTTTTGCGAGATAGTATTAGAAAAAAATATCCAGCCATAATTGTATTTCCACAATGTCGTGTAACGAGCTATTGGAGCAATGTTGATATAAAAGAAGACAGTACTGGTAAACGTGTGTTTAATTTTTCTCCAAAAGGAACACCAACAAAAGATTTGGCATTAACGGAAAAATTATTGAGGCAAATGCAAAAAAATTTTTCTGTAAATAATAAACAAATTTATGTAATGGGTTTGTCGATGGGTGGCATGGGCACATTTGAAATTGTAAGAAGAAATCCCAACATGTTTGCTGCTGCAATA
>JAYTGY010000500.1:0-7578 GCA_043733065.1 Ferruginibacter sp. | reverse complement strand
TTTATTACCTTATTTATATTTTCTGCCGATGCTACAGAACTGCCGCCAAACTTGATTACTTGCATGATAAAAATTTAATGATATGAGAAATGTTTTCTTGTGAAGAAAAACAGCTGATGCCCAAAAGATGATATGGAAAATATGTAACCCTTAACGGGTTGTTGTAGTAATACCTGTAGAGCCAATAAATGTTGGCACTGTGAGGAAAGAAGCAATAATATGTGTAGCACTATATGTCATGATAGATATTTGTAAATGTACAAAAAAGGATTTAAAATAAAAACCATTTTTGTTTTTATTTGCTAAAATTAAATTTACACCCATACTAAGTTTTTACGTTTTATTAAAGTGCTCAAATAGGTAAACGCTATTTTATTTTTCGTTAACTTAGCAAAAATCATCCATGATGTTATCTACAAAAGAAGAAATATTGGAAAAGCTCAAACAAGTAAAACCAATATTACAAGAAAAGTATAATTTAACAGAACTGGCTTTATTTGGTAGCTATGCCCGAAATGAACAGACTGAAAAAAGCGATATTGATATAATGGTACAATTTGCAAAACCAAGTTTTAGAAACTTATGCAATACAGCAGATACATTGGATGAATTGTTTAAAGGTATTGAAGTGCAAATTGTAAGTAAGGGCGCTATAAAACCCAATTATTTTGAGTACGTAAAACCCGATTTAGTTTATGCCTAAAAGAGTTGATAAATTATTGGTAGATGATATCGTAAAAGCAATCGAAGAGATTAATCAATTTGTGGAGGGTTATACTTTTGAAAGTTTTATAGCTGATGCTAAAACAAAAGCGGCTGTAATACGAAATTTAGAAATTATTGGAGAAGCGGCAAGCGCTATATCAACACAAACTATTTCTCAATATCCATTGATAGAATGGAAACAAATGAAACAACTTCGCAATAAACTTATTCATGAATATTTTGGAATAGATTATTTAATTGTTTGGGAATTATTGCAAGATCAAATTCCATACAATTATGAATTTTTAAAAAAGATACAATTTACTGATTAATCCAATCATTTAATGTTTAATAATGGATCATCACAGTTCTAAAGGGTTACAACAATTTAATAACAATGTTGGAATAAAATTTCAACTTTATAATAGTTTGTTTTCGTCATTGCCTTTTCATCGTATAGAAAAAACAGGGATGTTATTGACTGTACTTAATAGTGATTGCGAAGATGGATTTAAAAAGAAAATGAATCCAACCCAAATTATTGAAACATTTTTTGAAAAACACACAACCTATACAAACGAAAAAGAACAACTAGACGTATTGTTTAGGTTTGTACAGTACCTCGAACGACAAGTGGTTTTGTTTGATGCGTTGGAAGATGCAGCTTTTACAGATGTAACAGATGTAAACGGCGCAGGTACATTGAAACAATTAGAATTAGAAATAATAAAAAACAATAAAGAAAAAGAGGTAGAAAAAAAACTGCAAAATTTTTCTGTGCGATTGGTATTAACAGCGCACCCTACTCAATTTTACCCTGGAACAGTATTGGGAATTATAAATGATTTATCGAAAGCATTGGCGGAAAATGATGCGGTAAAAATAAATATGTATTTGCAACAGCTGGGTAAAACTGCTTTTTTGCAAAAACAAAAACCCACACCATTTGATGAAGCGGTAAGTTTAATTTGGTATTTAGAAAATGTATTTTATGCAGCAGCGGGAAGAATAACAACGTTTTTAAAAAATCAATTTGCAGATGCATTGCCTACCGACAAGTCGATTATCAATATGGGTTTTTGGCCAGGTGGCGATAGAGATGGCAATCCTTTTGTAACAGCACAGATTACCTTAAAAGTAGCACAAGCATTGCGAGGCAGTATAATTAAATGTTATTATTTAGAAGTTAGAAAAATGAGGCGCAGACTTACGTTTAACGGCATAGATGTAATTTTAAATAATATAGAAAAAGAATTGTACGATAATATTTTTATTCCCGATTATCATACCAATCTTACCAAAGAACATATCATTGCCGAATTAGAAAAAGTAAAAGAGATTATTATTTACCATCACAATGGTTTGTTTTTGCATCTTGTTACAAATCTCATTAATAAAGTAAATGTATTTGGATTGTACTTTGCAGCGTTAGATGTGCGGCAAGAAAGCACAGTGCATGGTCGTGTGCTAGAAAATATTTATGGCGAAGCGTACCGCAATTTAAGTGCAGATGATAAAATAAATTTTCTAACAAATGCGCCATTACTCATAGAAAAAATATACAATGATAGTTTGGTACAGGATACCATTACAAATATTATTGGCATAAAAAAAATACAACAATTAAATGGGGAAGCTGGTTGTAATCGTTATATTATTAGCCAATGCAATAGTGCGTTAAACGTGCTAGAAGTGTATGGATTGTTTTTGAGTTGTGGGTGGAAAAAAGAATTACTAACTGTTGATATTGTTCCATTGTTTGAAACGATAGATGATTTGGAAAATGCCGCAACAATTATGCAAATTTTGTATGAGAATGAAGCATACAAAAGGCATTTGAAACAACGAAAAAACAAACAAACCATTATGCTTGGCTTTAGCGATGGTACAAAAGATGGCGGATACCTAATGGCAAATTTTGGTATTTACAAAGCCAAAGAAGCGCTTACAAAAATGGCCAAGCAATATGAAATAGATGTCGTGTTTTTTGATGGACGTGGCGGTCCGCCTGCTAGAGGTGGCGGAAAAACACATCAGTTTTATGCGAGCATGGGGAAAAACATTAGCAACAAAGAAATACAACTTACCGTGCAAGGGCAAACCGTGAGTTCAAATTTTGGAACGGTGGATGCTGCGCAATACAATATTGAACAATTGATACATGCAGGCATAAGCAACGAACTGTTTAGCAATAATACCGTTACCCTGCAACAAAAAGAAGAAGATTTGTTGGAGCAATTAGCAGGAAAAAGTTTTGATGCATACATAGAATTAAAAAACCATCCAGACTTTTTAGATTATCTATCACAAATAAGTCCAGTGCGATTTTACAGCGAAACAAATATTGCTAGCCGACCAAGCAAAAGAAACAGTGGAAATAAATTAAGTCTAAAAGATTTACGTGCCATTCCATTTGTAGGTGCATGGGCGCAGATAAAACAAAATGTAACTGGGTACTATGGCGTGGGGTCAGCTTTGGCCGCAATGGAAAAAGAAGGAAAGTTTGGTTTGGCAAAAGAACTATACAGCAACTCATTATTTTTTAGAACATTGATGGATAATTGTGAAATGGCTATGAAGAAATGTTTTTTTGGCTTAACAGAATATTTGAGCAACGATGAAAAGTTTGGTGAAATATGGAGTAAAATTTATGAAGAGTATGAGCGTACAAAAAAATATGTGTTGATGCTGAGTGGGCGAACAGAATTGATGAGCAATTACCCTGTAGATAGTTTATCGATAACGATGAGGGAAAAAATTGTGTTGCCATTGATAACGATACAACAATATGCCATAAATAAAATAAGAGAAATGGAAGCGCAATTAATATCATCGCCCACAAAAGAAACGTTTGAAAAATTAGTGATACGGAGTTCTTTTGGGATAATAAATGCGGGGAGGAATTCGGCGTAGTTTTTTTGCTAAGAGGTTTTGCTAAGAGGTTGAAGGAGAAAAAGAGAGTGCTTGATGAGGGACAGTCTCTTTTCCCTTCGTTGTTTTTAAGTTTTTATATGCGATTTATTTCATTGTAAGTATTTTGCAATTTTTCTTTTCTACTGGTAATATCCAATTCGCTTAAAAGATGATTATCGTGCACCAACACTTTATCGTACATAGAAAATGGTGAAAAGGTTTTAAAAATTAACGGTAATATATCTACCAACATAAATGCTAGCATTAAAAACAATTCTGTAAGCCCAATAATTTTATTTTCTGGTTTTAGTTTTTGTAAGGCCACTTCTCTTTTTAAATAATCGAAACTGGTATTCTTTACAATGTTTTGCTGGCTTGTGCTTTTTAATTGAGCTAGCTCTACGTTTCTTGTATTTATTCGGTTTCTTTCATTGGCAATTTCTACATCCATATTTTCAATTATCTTTTTTATTTCTTTTGTTCTGGGGAAATTGCCATTTATATTTGGAATACCAGACGAACTTCCGCAAGGCAATATTAACTTGTTACCACTTTGCTCTGCAGTTAGTAATTGTTCATTGCAGCGTTTGGTTTGTACAAGATCGTTCAAGCGCACATTTAAAGTATCGTAAGATTGTTGGTAATTGCGCTCTTCTACTTTTACCAAATTATCTCTATCGGAAATAATTTTTTCGGTAATGCTTCCATCAAAATATAATAACACAAAAGGGTGTGATACAATAATACCCAATACCACCGCAAAAAATAATCGTAAATAAAAAGTGACATTTTTAAACTCATCTGCATTTTTTTCTTGCTTGCGATGTGTGGATACAATAAACCGATCGAATGCAAAAACAATAATGCCCCACACCAAGCCACCACCAATGTATAAAAATGGTGAACCGCTTATTTTATCTATGGTGGATAATGCATACGACATAGAAATAAAACCCAACACCGCTGGTATAAGCACCAACGTGCCCACACCAATATGTTTTACTCGTATGGAATCATCGCATTTGGCCAATGCATTTTTATCGCTGCCTGCACACCAAATAAAAAAATTATTCTTCATTGTTGTTATCTTCTGTTTTCAATTTTTGAAGATATAAGTAAAGTACAATGATGAAATGTTATAAATTATGAACGGTAAAATTTCGATATGAAAAAATCTTAACACATAGGCACAGTAGGAACATAGGAGCACAATAGAAAATCTATGTGCAACTATGTGACTATGATTCTATGTGGTAAAAATATAAACACATAGACACAGTAGGAGCATAGGAACGCAATAGAATTAGAGAGCCCCCATAGAAATGGAGGCCCTTTTTTAACGATTGCTTGCTATATGAAAAATGTAAAATTAAAATTTATAAACCACCGCCACCAACCCACTCGCAGTTGACTTTGTACCCGTGCCATCAGACTTTAAATAAAATTCCGACTCTGCAGATTCAAACCTCAACTCTGGAATAATGGTAAGCGGGCCTACTTTATAATTTAAGGAAATGGTATTTGCAAAAATATTTTTAGTGGTATAATAAATCGTTTTATCATCACTAATAAATTCGCTTCTTAGTGAAAGACCAATTTTATCGCAAGGGTCGTAGTTTACATAAATGGCATTACCAATCCAGCTACCACTACTACCAGCAATTGGTTTTCTAGATTGTACAGTGCCATTATAACCAAGGCTGAACTGCTTGTTGATAATAGCATTTACAACCGCATCTATTTGGTGAATAGATTTTAATGCACTTGGATTTTTACCAGAATCTGCACCAGCAAAACCTGAATAATTGAGATACGCTTTTATCTTTTCGCTTTTGCTAACATAACTAGCTTGTGCAATAAAATTTTTTGTACTGGTAGTAGCCGTGCTTTGATCGGTATAATTGGTAAGCCCAAACATAAGCCCAATAGGCCCTGCAACAATATCTGCCTTTACTCCGGTGTGAAAAAATGGCCCATTGGTAAACATATAGCTCATGCTATAGTTTCTGTTGAGCGGCGCATCTAACAATTCGTAACCCACATGCGTAGCAAATTTACCAGCTGTAAATTTTATTTTTTTTGTAGGGGCAAAAGTTATGTATGCTTGTTTTAAAAACGACAAAGAGAAAGAGGCAAATCCATTTTTACCAGCATCTGTTACGCCATCATTATAAGAAAACTCTTCGGCTCTGCGGCCAAAACCAAGATCCACCACGGCGCCTACTTTCCCAGACATAGCAGTAGCATCAGCCTTTATCGTAGCCATACCCAACTCAAAAGAACTTTGTGAATTGGTAAAACTCGTGTAATTATTTTGTTGGTTATTAAAATTATATCGGTAGTACCCATCAAGACCACCAGAGTAACTTACTTTCATTGTACTGTCTTGCGCTTGCGAAACAAAAAAGCCCATTGCAGCTGTTGCTGCAAGAAAAATTTTTCTTAACATTGTGGTAGATTTTAATTATTAATAAGAGGTACAACTATTGAACTTTGTCGAGAAGCTCATTTTATGGTTGTACCTTTTTGTATTTTATAGATTTAAAAATTTCATTCGAACATTAATAAAAATTTATAAAAGAATTTTTTACAAAAAATTTATTTTGCCACTAAGACTCTAAGACACTAAGGAAAAATGCAAAGCTTTTTTTCTACTTCGTGCCTTTGCCCCTTTGTGGCAACCCTTGTTTTTCTCAGCGAAGCTGAGGTAAACCTTTCTTAATTGTAAAGAACCTTTTTTTAATTTTCAACAACAACCTCCTTCAACTCCCCATCATTTTTTACCAACAATGTACCTTGCGTATAATTTTCATCGTGCTGAGAAGCATCCAACCCAAGTAGTTCATCTTCTTGGCTCACACGTATTGGTAAAATAAAATCGATGAACTTAAAAATAGCAAACGACATGGCGAAGCTATACGTAACCACTATTGCCAATCCTTTTATTTGTGTAAAAAAGAAAGCAGGGTTACCATAAAACAAACCGTCGGCACCTGCAGGGTTTACTGCTTTTGTAGCAAACACACCAGTTAAAATCATACCCACCATACCACCAATACCGTGGCAAGGAAACACATCTAGCGTATCATCTAATCTAGATTTTGCTTTGTAATGTACCGCAAGGTTAGAAATTATAGCCGCTACAAAACCAATAAAAATACTTTGCGGAATAGCCACAAAACCTGCATCTGGTGTAATGGCCACCAAGCCAACAACCGCACCAATACAGAAGCCTAGCACCGAAGGTTTTTTACCCCTTACTACATCAAAAAACATCCAGCTCAAACCCGCAGCACCAGCAGCTGTATTGGTAGTAGCAAATGCAGAAACCGCCAACGTGTTTGCCGCCAAAGCTGACCCAGCATTAAAACCAAACCAACCAAACCAAAGCAAACCAGTACCTATTAATACATAAGGAATATTAGCCGGTGGAATTTCTTTATGCTCTATATGCGATTGTCTTCTTTTTAAAACCAACGCACCAGCCAATGCCGCACAACCTGCAGAAATATGTACAACAGTACCACCAGCAAAATCGAGCACACCCATTTTAAAAAGGAAACCTTGTGGGTGCCAGGTCCAATGGGCAAGCGGTGCATACACGAGTAAGCTAAACAATACTATAAATAATATGTACGCACTAAATTTTATACGCTCTGCCACCGCACCCACCACAAGGCCTGGTGTAATAATGGCAAACATGAGTTGAAACAATGCAAATAATAAAAGTGGAATGGTGAGTGTAGCGCCACCTTGTAATGCCGGTGCGCCAGATGCTACGCCTTTAAAAAACAAATGCGTCATTGGGTTGCCAATAAAACCGCCGATGGTTTCGCCAAAGCAAAGGCTGTAACCCACCGTTACCCAAAGCACGCTTACCACACCTGCAGCTACCACACTTTTTATCATGGTGCTTATTACATTTTTGCGGTGCACCATACCGCCGTAGAAAAACGCCAA
>JAYTGY010000499.1:0-1592 GCA_043733065.1 Ferruginibacter sp. | reverse complement strand
CGATACATTTGTAAACAATCCTACCCACCATAAGTTTTTTAATTGCAGATGGCCATTGTAATTAAACTTAAGGGTTTGATAAGCCCTCGGTATAAAAAGCTGATCGTAATTAAAATTGAAATTATTAAATAACCGGTTAAACCATTTGGTTGGTTTGGTAATAGAATAGCCGGCATAAATATAGGTGTTGATGTTGTTGTTGTAAAATTGAATACCCATGTCGTTTGGATTAAATTTATCGTCCACCACCTGTAATGTTGTTGAAAAATTAAAGCTGCCGCTTACTTTACCAAAGCCGGCGCCATATTTATATCCCGTAGTATTTTTATTGCTGAAGATGGTGCTTGAGTAAGCATTACCATTCAAATTCCACCTGTTTTTTTTATCGTATAAATTAAATAATGCGGCAGTAACATTTGCATCGTAATCTTTGCCGTTTCGTATTACATTTGAGTTTACCAAAGTTACCGATGAATTATTTTTAAGGCTTTGATCCAAAACTAAAATATTAAAATTGGTAAGCGGATTGGTTAAAAATTTTTGCTTCTGCCCTTTATCATTTTCTACTGTTGCATACATGGGTTGGGTAATGGCATTAAAAAAGCCAATACCCAGTTTGTTCTTGTTACGACCAGAAATTTTTATGGCATTTAATAGCTTGGTTTCAGTAGGATTTTTGTCAATGTGCTGCGTACGGTCCAACATACCGTTGACGTCTCCATAATGTATGGGCGTTGCACCAATACGCCTGCTGTAAAATAAATTACCCTTGTTAAACAGCTCGGTCCCCTCCGTAAAAAAAGTTCTGTTCTCATTGTATTTTACTTCAAAAGGGCTTAGGTTTAAAATCCGGTTATCGCTTTGCGTTTGTCCAAAATCAGGTACCAGCGTGGCATCCAGCGTAAAGCTTTCGTTAATGCCATACTTAATATCCATACCTCCATTAAATGCATAGGTGGTATTTTTTACATCCGAAGTATTGTAAGGGTAATTGTTGACATAGCTTGAGAAGTAAGGAGAAAAAGACAACCGTACGGGCGGGGTTATTTTATCCGGGATGCTTAAAATACCTTCCTGTGTTAGAAAGCCATTTACCTTTGGATCAATCGGATTCCAGAATAATTGCTGGCCACTTTTGTTTCTTCTTCTTACAATATTAAGGCCCCAGCTTTGCACATCTTTTTTACTAAACCGTAAAGCGGAATAAGGTAAAAACATTTCAAAGCTCCATCCATCTGCCTGTAGTTTGGAGGCACTTTGCCACACACTGTTCCAGGAAAAATCTTCTGAGTTGCCATTGTTGTCTTGCGGTATTGCTTTGGCATCCATCTGGTCGCCGAGCGGCGTAACAAAATATTCAAAACCATTAATTTTATCAAGATAAGTATCCAGCACAACACCAATAAAATCGTTGTTGCCAAAATTGTCTCTGCCTACCAATTCTGTTGCAATGCTGTCTTTATTTTTTTCGTGGCAGTAGCCGCCAAAATAAATTCCCTGGTTATTGTATACAATAAATATTTCGGTTTTGTTTGCTTCATCTTCCTTTGCAAAGGTGTTGGGCCTTAGCTCTATAAATTTAGTAGCTACAG
>JAYTGY010000498.1:0-2027 GCA_043733065.1 Ferruginibacter sp. | reverse complement strand
GTTTACTACTTTTCTTCAATTTTTGTTAATACAAACGGAGCCCCAGCCCACATCTCTTCTAATTTTGTTTCTTTTACATTTCCGCTAAAAACAATTTTTGATCCGCTTTTTTGTAACCTCTCCGGAAGGTTACAAGGCAATAGTTGCGTACTGTCTCCGTTGTAACGAATGCCAAAATTTACATTGTCAATTAAAAAAATTTCTCCTTCTTTGTTGTCCACTGTGTTTACAGTTTTACGATCTGGATAACAATCTTTTTCATTTAACTCAGCAGCTTTATAAGCGTGCTTTTTATCTGGATTACTCATGGTACAACCTATTAAAATGGTGATAAATAATAAAACTTTATACATACTTAAATTTACACTTTATTTTTTGCTTAAACAAAAATTACAACTTGTTTTTTTGAAATGTTTATAAAAAAAAATTAAACACTTCTTTAAAAAATCGTTTTTATAAAAAGATATATTTCTACCTTTGCGGCCTCTTCAAAAATAGAGACTCATTTTAAAATTCTTCAACAGCAAATATGATAAAAGCATTTTTATTTGACCTTAACGGAACTATGATTGATGATATGCCTTTTCATATAACAGCGTGGTACAAACTTTTTAATGACTTTGGAGCCAATTTTTCTAGGGCACGTACCGTACAAGAATGCTATGGAAAAAACGATGAAATACTAGACCGAATTTTTCCAGGCAAATTTTCGCAAGCAGAAAAAAATGATATTGGCATTAAAAAAGAAACGGCGTATCAAAAAGAATATCTCCCTCATTTAAAATTGATAGATGGTTTACCTGCATTATTAGAAGAAGCAAAGCACCACAATATTAAAATGGCCATCGGCTCTGCCGCCATTATGTTTAATATAAATTTTGTGTTGGACAATTTAAACATTCGCCATTATTTTGATGCCATTATAAGTGCAGATGATGTAGAAATAAGTAAACCAAATGCAGAAACATATTTAAAATGTGCTGCAGCATTGGGCGTACAACCTCATGAGTGCATAGTGTTTGAAGATGTGCCAAAAGGAGTGGAAAGTGCTACCAATGCAAGCATGAAATCTATCGTAATTACAAGCCAACATACAGAAAACGAATTTGCTGCTTTCGATAATATTATAGCATTCGTGGATAATTATGAAAATTTAAAACTGATGGATATTATTGCAACAGCTCCATAAACTGTTGTAATAATACAATTTGATTTTTGGCTCTGTTGTAATTATGTTTTTCGTAAGCCGCTCCATAATATACATCATCATTAATATAATCAGTTAAAAAACGTAAAGCTTGCATGTATATCATACACTCTCCTGCAAAATGAAAGTGCTTTTGTTCTTCTGATGTTAGCTCATCTTTCATTTGGCTTAAATAACCATCTACAATAGCATCGTAATATTCTTTACGAATGATAATTTTTGTACAATCTATTTCTTCTTCGCTCACAGGGCATAAATAGGTTCGCATCATATCACCCATATCGCTTATAAAATAACCTGGCATTAGGGTATCTAAATCTATTACACAAATGGCTTTGTCGTATTTATTAAAAAGCACATTGCTAATTTTTGTATCGTGGTGGGTTACCCTTATTTTTAAAATTTTATTTCGTATAAGTTCATCGTACTTTTCAACAATACTATTTTGGGTAAATAAATATTCTATTTCATTTTTACATTCTACTATTCTTACTTTATTGCCAGTTTGCAAACTGTTTTCAAACTGTGTATATCTCAATGGTAGATTATGAAAATTGGGAATTGTATTTTGCAAATTAGTTGCATCAAAACCAGACAGCAATTTAGTAAATTTTCCAAATTGAACAGCGGCTTCAAACGCTTGCTGCGCATGGGTAAGCACGTAATGTGTTTCGCTATTTTTCATAAACGGAAATAATCGAAAGTATCCTTCTTCGTCAATATGCACCATCGAATTTCCGTTGGGCAAATTTATTGGCGCTATAAATAAATAATCGGGGTAATGTTGTTGTAAATAATTTGAAACCAGTTTTATATTTTC
>JAYTGY010000497.1:0-1790 GCA_043733065.1 Ferruginibacter sp. | reverse complement strand
GCAAGAAATAAAGTTTGCAAAAGTTACTAAAATCCCTTTTGTATTTAGATTGGGCTCTGTAGCCGATGTAGATTATTTAGAAGGAAAGCGAGGTGCGTTTATTGGGAATAGATAGTTTACAAAAACAAATCATTAAACAATTCTCCACCAGGCACCACGGCATATTTATCTAAGTCTGTAATGCCATCTTCTGCCAATACTTGTTCATCTATAAACGTATTGCCAGTGCAGGTTGTAGCTGATCTTTTCAAAATAGCAAACACTGCATCAGCAACAATTTCTGGTGTGCGGCTCATATTTATCAACGCATCTCCTCCCAATAAATTTTGTACAGCAGCAGTAGCAATAGTTGTACGTGGCCACAATGTGTTAGATGCAATATTGAATTGTTTTAATTCCGCAGCCAGCCCAAGCGCAATCATGGTCATGTTGTATTTGCTTAGTGTATATGCAATATGATTTTTAAACCATTTCATATCCATATTTAACGGCGGAGAAAGTGTAATGATATGTGCGTTGCTAGATTTTTTTAAATGCGGAATACAAGCCTTACTCATAAAAAAAGTACCACGTACGTTTATACTATGCATCAAATCGAAACGCTTTGGCTCTGTAGTTTCTGTATTGGTAAGCGAAATGGCCGATGCATTATTGATGAGTACATCTATACCACCAAAAGTTTCTACAGCTTTATCTACCGCTGCTTGTATTTGCGCTTCGTCTCTAATATCGCATTGCACTGCTAGCGCCTTGCCACCAGCTTCTTCTATTTCTTTTGCTGCGCTAAATATTGTACCGCCAAGTTTGGGGTTTTCTTCGGTGCTTTTTGCTGCTACTACAATATTGGCGCCTTCTTTTGCCAAGCGAAGTGCAATTGCTTTTCCTATTCCTCTACTTGCGCCTGTTATAAAAATCGTTTTGTTTGTAAATGACATAGTTGTTATTTTTTTTAAAGTTAGTTGGTATTGCTTACAGGTATTAAGATTTTATAAGATTATTTTTTTTGAGCAATAAAGATTTGATTGATTTCATTAGTTCCGTCACTTTTTGTAAATTTTTTTTCAAGTAAATCTACAAGCCTAAAATCGTTACTATCTAATTCCATTTGGAAATAGTCTTCATTGTAGTAATACACATATGAACAGTCGCCCGTGCTAGCCGCTTTAAGCCCCGATTGATTATAATCTCCTTTTATTGTACTAAAATATAATATACCATCTTTATTGAGCAAGCGAGAACTTTCTTTTATTAATGATGAACTTTCTTTTGCTGCTAAATATGGAATACAAAACCCGCAAATAATTCCATCAAATTTTTCTTTAATAGTATTAATATTTCTACAATCCATAACGCTAAAATGGACAGTTGGATTATTTATTTTAGCAAGATGTATCATGTTTGGCGAAACATCGATGGCTACAATTTTAAAATCTGCTCTAGCAGAAACAACGTGTTTTGTTATATTTCCAGGACCACAACCAATTTCAAAAATATTAGCATTACTTTTTTTTATGAGGCTGCAAAAAATATCATAAGAGTCATTATACAAGTCTAAATTCATAAACTTATCTTCATATAATTTGGCAACTTTATCCCAAGTTTCAAATGTAATTTTATATCTGTCCATGGCTTAATAAATTACGCCAATAATTGGATTGAAATTAATGTGCCTACTAAATATTTTAAGCCAAAGTAGCTTCTACAGAAATATTTGTATTGAATAATTTTGATATTAGGCAATTTTCTTTTGCTTCAACCACGGCTTCATCAAATTTTTCTTTATCAATATT
>JAYTGY010000496.1:0-2538 GCA_043733065.1 Ferruginibacter sp. | reverse complement strand
CTCATCTGGCGTTATGCCTTCCATTTCTTTTTCTGGTGTAAGCATGATGCGATGGCGCAATACATGCGGTGCCATTTCTTGTACATCTTCTGGTATGATGAAATCTCTACCTTTTAGTGCTGCTGTAGCTTTGGCAGATTTTAATAAAGCTAACGATGCACGTGTAGATGCGCCTAGGTACAACGATGCATGGTTGCGGGTTTCGTGTACAATGGCGGCTATGTAGCCAATAAGTTTTTCATCTACTTTTATGTTTTGTACCACTTCTCTATACTTGGCTACTTCCTCGGCAGATAATAATTTATTTACATCTTGCAACAACTGTGCTTGTGTTTTGCCTTGCTGCTGCGTGAGTATTTGTATTTCTTCTTTTAAGGTTGGGTAGCCTATTTCTATTTTAAATAAAAAACGATCTAGCTGTGCTTCGGGTAAACGGTAAGTACCTTCTTGTTCTATCGGATTTTGTGTAGCCAATACAATAAATGGATATTGCATTTTGTGTGTAGTGCCATCGGCTGTAACTTGGCGCTCTTCCATTACTTCAAAGAGGGCAGATTGTGTTTTTGCTGGGGCACGGTTTATTTCATCTATCAATACAATGTTGCTAAATATGGGCCCGGCTTTAAAATAAAATGTACCTTCTTTTGGGTTAAATACCGATGTGCCGAGTACATCGCCTGGCATAAGATCGGGCGTAAATTGTAGGCGAGAAAAATGTACATCAATAATTTTTGCCAATAGTTTTGAGGCGAGTGTTTTGGCTACGCCTGGCACACCTTCTAGCAATAAATGCCCATCGCAAAATAGCCCTATCAATAATAAGTCCACCACTTGCTCTTGCCCTACAATTACTTTGCCTATTTCATCTCGTATGGCGTGTAGCTTGTGGTTGAGCTCGGTTACGGGTGTGCTTTCTTGAAAAAAATTTTCTTGTGGTGCTGCTTCTTGTAGCCCGTTTTCTTCTGGTAGGTTTTCTTGTAATATGTTTTCTTCCATTATGTTTATTTTACCGTTAATTTATTTTATTTGTTTTGCTTCTCAAAAAAAGTGTTACCACAGAAAGCACAGAAACACAGTTTTGGTTATTGCTTCGCAAAAAAGTTTTCTTGCCGAAAAGGCGGTAAGTCGTTTTTGCTTCGCAAAAAGGGTTTAGCCACAAAGATTCTCAAAGGCACAAAGGAAAAACTTCGTTTTTTGTTTTGCTTCGCAAAATATTTATCCACGAATGCACTAATAAAATACGAATGATTTAGCTTCGCAAAGGTCAAATTTAAAAATCCAAAAACTTTTTTACAAAGTTCAAAAACCTTAAACCTTGAACTTTGAACCTTCAACTTCCCCTTTTAAAGAACTTCTCCATCAACCCATTTAACAAAAGCAATTGTTCGTCGCTTACTTTTAAACTTGCATTTATGCTTAAAATAGTATCCGTTAAATGTTTTACAATATCAATTGAGACTGCACTTTTTCTGCTTAGTATATCTGCGTAACTACTTTCGTTTATATGTATGTTTAAAAAATATTTTGTGCGTACATGTTCATTAAAATAGGTAATCATTTTTTCGGCTACTACTTTATTATCTTTATTGCTAAGGTACAAACCTGCTATGGCTTCGGCAAATGCAATGCTGGTATTTTCGGTAGGCTTTACTACTGGTATTATGCGCTGTTTGCGTTTTATACCAAACAAAATAAATAAGCTAAGTAAAAATAGGCTTATAAAAAAAGCATACTTTAGTGGAGGATATTTCATTACCTCGCTAAGGGTAGAGCCGCCTTTATTACCACCGTCAAAGTTTTTTCGGGCATAATAATTATCCCAATACACATAAGAAGGGTTTGCAGGAAGCATTTGCAAAACCTCTTGCCAATATTTATAATTATTTTTTGTAAGCAAAAAATAATTGCTATATGCCCTTGGTTCGCATTGAAAATAAATTCGGCCTTTGCCCCACAAAAATGCAAACATATTTGTTTTGCCATTTTCGTTTACCCCAACCTTACGTGCGTATGAGCTGTTTAATTCAGAAAAATAATTATCTAAAGGGTAGTAGTAAAAATGGAAACTATCTATATACAAAGATAAATCTTCAGTATAACTTACAGCTGTATTTGTATATGGCGGCTTGGCATATAAATTAAAATCATCTGCTTTTTTGCAATAAATTTTATTGAGAAATAGCGTATCAAACCTTGCTGCAGAAATAAAAGCGGTATTGCCTTTGTAAACAAATTCTAATAATGCATCTGCATCTTTTTCAGTTGCAAAATAATTTCTACTTATGTTAATGTAAACAGCACCTGTATCTGATGTTAAGGAATAATTTTCGGCAAATTCTGTTTTGTTTATATGAATATAATTATCTGGATATGAATTTTGTAAGATGGAATATGCAACTGATGCGCCAAATGGCTTGGAGTCTTGGTAAGAAAAACTTTCTCTTAAATCTGGCAACGGTAATTTTTTTGGATTGCAAGCTTGCAACATCCCTAATAGCATGCACACAAAAATGATATGGTTATTTTTTATTTTCAATT
>JAYTGY010000495.1:0-3277 GCA_043733065.1 Ferruginibacter sp. | reverse complement strand
AGAACAAGAAGAGCCGTGTGCATTGAGAGGTGCAAGCACGGTTCTGTGAGAAGCTTGGGCTGAAATGCCCTTGCTTACTCGACTGTCCCCACGAACCATCCTCGTCAATCCCCATCTGCTAATTTTTCTTTTGTCATTGTTACAAAATTATTTGTCCGAATCTTCTAATTCTCCACGCCCAACCGAAATAGTAAATAAAGTATCCGTCTGATTTATAAATTTATCTTTTCTAAGCATTTCTGTTATTTCATTTTTATAATTTAATATCTCACTATTAGGCAAAGCTGTTACAAAATATATGCTAATAAAAGGCATAGATTCTACCTCATACCATTTATCTAAATTAATTCGCACAACATTGGACAAATATGTTTTTTTTTCGGAAAATTTAATAACTGTTCTAAAGCCTTGTCCGATAATTTCACCATTATAGGCATATCCCACCCACTTTCCTAAAGGAATTCCTTTCTTATACTTATTTTCAGCTGAAAGTTCTCCACTATCATAATACCCTTTTGCAATACCGGTAAAAGGGGAACTGCTTTCGCCATGATAATATTTATTGTTTTTTAATTTAAGGTCTTTTATTAATACGGTATTGGTGCAGGATGTTAATAATATAATGCAAAATAATAGCTGTTTCATAAGGCATGTTTATAATATTTTGAAAAATTATAGATACCCGTTTCTATCATTAGTTTATCTCTAACTTCGTCCCCTTGGCCAGAAGTTTTTGAGTTAGGATTTAAATTTTTTAAGGCTTGATTTATATCGGATCCTTTGTATAATTCTTCGTCAGAAAAATCTGCCACTTTTCCAAAAATGCCATAGGCAATATTTCCGTAATCATCAAACCTGCGAAGTGTGCCATTTAGTAAGGACCACTCGCCAATTACTTTTGCGGCGTATGATGGAGTACCATCATTTATTATTCCGGATTTTAAATCGTATTTACCATCATCTGTAACTAATTTTCGAAAAGCTTTTTTTCTATCGCTGAGCAATGTCCCATTTTTGTTACTTAGTTTTCGTATCGCAAAAAAATCAGGAAGTCCTTTATTAATGATGTTATTAAACTCAATTGTAAGGTCTAATAAATCTTCAAAATATACAGAGGTTCCAGCTTTTGTACCGATATTTTTTAGTGGATGATTGTCTCGGAAAGTTTTACCTGATAAACCCTGAAACTCTGTGTCTTTCCCTACTTTATATTTTAAAAGAAAACCTGCATCTATTATGTTTTCATTTTTTCTATGCTTCTCTGCAAATCCGTCATTGATTACGTAAACAGGTGTTTTACCCTCGCCTTTACCAAGATACTCGAGTTGTCCACCCATTTCTCTGTAAATAACTTTATGCTTTAGTTGTTGTTCTTCGTCCTCTTTTTTATTATAATTTCCTAAAACATCTACCATTCTATTTTTCAAATTACCCTTCGGCAATCTTAATGCTACTGGTTTCATGCGTCAATTTTTTTTGTTAAAAAGAAAAATAGTAACTATTCAGCCTCAAATTTAGCTCTTATCCATTGAGTATTCAATTTTTTAAATTTATTTATTGCTTATATCGTCCACATAAAGCCCTGTTTTAAAAAATCTGTTTTTTATGCACTTTATAAATTGTGTTTGTGTATTAAATGTGCTATAAATATTAGGTTGTAGCGTATTTGTAGGTCATTTTTGTAATTCAATTTTTCATATTGGATATTCAATTATTATTACAAACATTATTGCAAAAAATAGAACAATTAGAGGCAAGGGTAAAAACCCTTGAGGCAGAAAATGCTTTATTAAGAAATAAAAAGAATAGCAACAATAGCCACATACCCCCATCACAAGACCAAAACCGACCAAAGAAAAACCAAAGTTTACGAGAACCATCTAATAAAAAGGTAGGCGGACAACTAGGGCATGAAGGCTCAACTTTAGAGTGCCGTAGTATCGTAGATGAAATAGTAAAGCATAGCCCTGTAGCATGTGAGAGCTGTGGTTGTGAACTTAACAATCATTTTGAAACATTAGTAAACACAAGACAACTAATAGATATACCAACTATTGTTTTAAATTGTATTGAACACCAAGTATATAAAAAGCAATGCGGTTGCGGCTATACAACAACAGCTAGCTTTCCACAACATGTAGCAAACCCTGTGCAGTATGGTCCTAACGTAGAATCGGTAGTTGGTTATTTACATGCAAGGCAATATCTACCTTATGCAAGAGCCAAAGAATTTTTGAACGATGTAATGGGCTTGCCCATAAGTACAGGAGGCATTCATAATATACTACAGCGCATTGCACAAAAAGCATTGCCCATATACAATGCTATAAAAGAAAAAATAGAACAAGCGAGTTCTATTGGTGCAGATGAAACAGGTGTAAACATTAATGGCAAAAACCATTGGGCATGGACATGGCAAAACGATAGACTTACTTACATTGTATGTACAGCAAGTAGAGGTTTTAAAACAATACAGGAAACGTTTGAAAATGGTTTACCAAATGCAGTATTGACACATGATAGATGGCCTTGTCATTTTCAAACAAATGCAAAGGCACACCAAATATGCTCAGCCCATTTATTACGAGAACTCAATTACATTACCGAACTTTATAAAGACAAATGTATATGGGCAAAAGAGTTTAAAGCATTATTACTAGATGCTATAAACTTAAAAAAAGAATTAAGCACTGCAGATTATTATTACCCAAACAAAAAAAGAGATGCACTCTTTGAAAGGATAGACCAATGGCTGTTATATACAATAGATGAACAACACAAAAAATCTAAAAAGCTACAGAAAAAACTCTTAGCAAAGCGGGAGTGTATCCTATATTTTTTACTACAATCCAATGTAACGCCTGATAATAATGGCTCAGAAAGAGCTATTAGAAATATTAAGGTGAAACAAAAAATATCGGGTCAGTTTAAATCACTTCAAACTGCAAATGTATTTGCTGTACTTAGGTCTGTCATTGATACCTCAATTAAAAATGGCAACAGCGTTTTAAAAGCTTTGCATTTAATCGCTACTTTTGGGACTGAATAGTTACGAAAAATAAAGTATAGCGGCTTTATGCCGCTATACTTTACAATAAACTTAATCTTTAGGCAATGTACTCGCCCTATCACTCGCCAACATCTGCACATCATCCAACTTAAACTCAGATGTTGTTTCTAACTCTACGCCTTGGTGCGGTGCGCCACGAATGAATAACGTGAAAATGTTTATTCAATGCTATACAAAAGATGGAGGTAGGTCCTCCGCATACGCCTT
>JAYTGY010000494.1:0-14944 GCA_043733065.1 Ferruginibacter sp. | reverse complement strand
TAATAACGACGAGGCATACCAGCCAAACCTTCGTAATGCATTGGCCAAAAAATACAATATGCACCTACAATAGTTATCCAAAAATGAATATAGGCCAATGTGTTATTTAAATATCTTCCAAACATTTTAGGAAACCAATGATACACACCAGCAAACATCCCAAACATAGATGCCACGCCCATTACAATATGAAAATGCGCAATTACAAAATACGTATCGTGTAAGTGAATATCCAAAGCAGAGTTGCCCAAGAAAATACCAGTAAGACCACCACTAATAAACAAACTCACAAAACCAATTGCAAATAACATCCCTGGAGTAAAACGAATATTTCCCCTCCACAAAGTAGTAAGCCAGTTAAATACTTTAATGGCAGATGGTACCGCTATCAATAAAGTAAGTAATACAAAGAATGCGCCGAGGAAAGGATTGAGCCCCGTTACAAACATATGATGCGCCCATACAAGGAAAGCCAAAATAGTAATAGCAAACATAGAGCCCACCATGGCCATATAACCAAAAATTGGTTTACGACTGTTTACCGAAAGTATTTCGGAACTCATACCCATGGCTGGCAATAAAATAATATATACTTCGGGGTGACCCAAAAACCAAAATAAATGCTGAAATAAAATAGCACTACCACCTTCGTTTGGTAAAATTTTTCCTGCTACAACAATATCACTTAAGAAAAAACTTGTGCCTAAATTTCTATCAAACAACAACAATATTGCACCCGATAATAATACTGGAAAAGACAATACACCAAGCACAGCTGTGAAGAAGAACGCCCAAATTGTTAATGGCATTCTCGTCATGCTCATACCTTTTGTACGCATGTTTAAAACTGTAGTTATATAATTTAATCCACCCAATAAAGAAGATACAATAAACAATGCCATACTCACCAACCACAAGTCCATACCGATCTTACTTCCCGATGATGCATCGCCTAATGCACTCAATGGCGGATAAACTGTCCAGCCACCACTTGCAGGGCCAGTTTGTACAAAAAGCGAAGATGCCATTACAATAGAAGCCATAAAGAAAAACCAATAGCTCATACAATTAAGCAATGGCGATGCCATATCCCTTGCACCAATTTGCAATGGAATTAAAAAATTTGAAAATGTTCCGCTCAATCCTGCCGTTAGTACAAAGAAAACCAAAATGGTTCCATGCATGGTTACAAGTGCATAATAAAATTCTGGTTGTAATTTTCCACCCTTTGCCCAATGCCCCAATAAATCTTCTAACCAAGGGAAAGTGCTATTTGGATATCCCAATTGCAAACGGAATAATACAGAAAATAAACCACCCACAATTGCCCAAATAATTCCTGTTACCAAAAATTGTTTAGAAATCGTTTTGTGGTCTAAACTAAAAACGTATTTAGAAATAAAGGTTTCTTTATGATGATGTTCCCCGTGATGCGCATCATCATGGTGTGCAATATGCCCAATCGATGCCTCATTTAGTGTTACTGCGCTGCTCATATCTTTAGATTTTAATTGTACTATTTATTTTTTTACGTCTGTTAAAGCCGCTGTTACCAGACCTTTTCCTGCTAATGTATCAGGAGCTCCTGGCGGTGTCTTTTTAAACAAAGTGTAATACTCTGGTGTTTGAGATGCTAACCATTTTTTATATTGCTCTGCTGTTTCTACTACGATAACTCCTCTCATAGAAAAATGCCCTGCTCCACACATTTGATCACAACTTATTTCATACACAAAGTTTGCATTGCCTGTACGTATTTTCATTTGTTCCGTAGTGTATTGCGGCGTAAACCACAATGTTGTTGGAATACCAGGCACTGCATCCATCTTCATTCTAAAATGATTTAATCCTACATCATGTATTACATCCATGGCATTAATAACCAATTTTACAGGTGTGTTTACGGGTAAATGCATTTCGTTGGTGTGCAAATCATCCAAACTATTTACATCTTCAAAATCAACCCCTAAAATATTTCCAGATGGTGTGTTGTATTTTTTATAATCCTTTTTTCCAAGAATACCATCTTTGCCTGGGTAACGCATTTCCCATGCAAATTGATGACCAGTTATTTCTACTTGAATAGCATTGTCTGGAGGATTGCCAGTCATCTTAAACCAGTTAATTAAACCAAATACGACCAAAATGGTTAAAAAGATTGCTGGCACTGTTGTCCAAAGCAATTCTAATTTTGTATTGTGCGGAAAGAAAAATGCTTTGTTGCCTTCTTTTTCTTGATATTTAAAAGCAAACCAAAACAATAAAATTTGTGTAATGATAAATATTATCCCAGTTACGCCAATGGTTAGGTAAAGCATAAAATCTATCTTCTCCCCTTCTTTAGATGCAGAGCCTTGTACAAATAATGTTTTATGAAAAAACCATTCGTTGCAAACATAAACGCCTATTAAACCAAATACCAAAAATGCCACAAGCAAAAAACCATTTATTTTGTTGGTTTGTTTTCGTGTTTTGTCTTCGCCTTTTAGTACGCTCACATATTCACTCGCTTTTGCAATTTGAAAAATGACTATATAAATCATTACAATAACTGCTATAATAAATACTTCTTTCATGTTTGTTATTTTTTTGACGACCGACAAATGACGACCGACAACATTTTGCTTCTTTTATATTTTTAATCCAACTACAAATTAAAATCAACAACTACAAATCTTTTCAGTCTTCCTAGTCCCATTTCGTGGGATTTAGGGGGCTTCTAAGTAAAATGTATCATACTCTCTTTTAAGAAAGGGTGATTTTTTTGAACCAAAGAATGTTTTGTAAAATACCTACCAACACCCCACAATATTATTCCAATAAATAAACAAGGTACTCCAAATTCAAAAGGCAATAATTGCGCATTTTCTCTCATGGTTCCTGGCATTATCATTTGAAAAAAATCTATCCAATGTCCAAAAATAATAAGCACTGCCATAAAGGTTACTACTGTCCAATTTCTTTTAGAACCTTTTCTCATTAATATTAATAACGGTGCAAGAAAATTTATAATCAGATTTAAAAAGAATATGCCATGATACGGGCCACTCTTTTCCGCAGTACCAATTCTATCTATAAAATATCTAGTTTCTTCTGGTTGATTACTATACCAAATAAGCATGTATTGGCTAAACCATAAATAGGTCCAAAATACAGAAAACGCAAACATAAATTTAGCTACGTCATGCAAATGCTCTTCGGTTACATATTCTAGCTCGCCTCTATTTTTTAAGTAAATAACAAAAATGGCTATTAACGACATGCCCGATACAAACGTGCTTGCAAATGTGTACCAACTGTACATAGTACTATACCAATGTGCATCTATACTCATTAGCCAAAACCATGGCACAGTAGATGCTACCGTTAAACCAAAAAACACTACATAAAAAGATGCCACTGTAAAATTAGTATCCATCCAAGATTTTGCTTCTTTCAAATCCATTGGTGCATTGTCTGTTTTTAAACTTAACGCACGCATTTTATGCCCAAGCCAAGCCCATAAACATATTGCCAATGCCGACCATACTAAAAAGAAAGTTGGGTTTAAAAAACCATGCTTACCATTTAATATTTTATCGAATTGCGGAGAACCCTCTTTGTAAAGCTCAGGATTTAACCACTGATAAATATCTGTACGACCACCTAAAACAATAGCCAATAAAATTAAAAATGTAATACCACCAAGTATTGGAACTACGCTCGAAATAGCCTCTGGCACTCTCCTCATTGCCACTTGCCATCCGCCCAATGCCAAAGTAGTTACACAAATAAAAAACATAGATGCATTTACTACCAATAAAAAGTACACACTGTTTTGAAGTAACACTGCCCAAAATCTTGTACTGTTATCTCCATGCCCATGCACTGTAGCCGTTTGGGTAAATGGATGAAAAGCAATAAGCCCATAGAGCACGGCTAGCAATCCTGCTACGATAAGACCCCATGTCCATTTTTTAAAGCTAGTCGGTAATTCAAAATTGTTAGTCATCTAAAAATTATTTTGTGTAAATGCTTTTGTTCTTTTTAAAATTATTTTTTTGCTACAGCTAAACTATCTGCACTTTTCCCTTTTGCAGCATCTGCATTTGGTTGCAATGTTCTAATGTATTTTACTATCATCCAGCGTTGTGCCCTTGTAACTTGCGATGCATAACTTCCCATTACGCCTTTACCATAAGTAATAGAATGAAACATAGTACCGTCGGCCATTTTTACATATGCATCAGCAGTAAGGTTTGCTACACCACCTACATATCCGCCTGTAGCAATGGGACCATTAGCAATTCCTTTGGCTCCGTGGCAAATAGCACAATTAATATTAAACAATCTTCCTGCCTCAGCCAATTGATCTTTGCTAAGAGAAATGGTATCGTAAGGGTTTTTTATTGTTGCACTTAATTTATAACCATTGCTATCATTTTGTAAAGGATAAGGAAACAATTCTCCTCTTTTTATAGTACCAAATGGTGGCACATTATTGTAGAAAATTTTATCTCCTCCTTTGTTATACATATCCATCGTAAACTTTGCACTATCTCTAGCAGCAAAACTTTCGTAAGCACGGCTGTAAGCCATGTCTGGCATATAAATTCTTCCCGGCTCACGGCGCACTCCATCGCAACCGCTAAATACGGTTACACCCAAAATAAGTGCTGCAATTATGTAAGTAAATTTTTTCATCTAAAATATTATCAATTATCCTTTAAAAAAATATTCATCATTAATTAATAACCCAGTTCTTCTCTGTATAATTTTTGTTCTTTATCATATCTACCAAGCCACCATCCAGTTTCTGCTACTTGTGTATTTACATCTAATGCACCTGCATTTTGCATAAACGATTGCAATTCGCTTTCGTTTGTTTTATCTGTGCATTCTATTACCATTACAAAATGATCGTCGGTAGAGCGTGTACTAAAATGATGCTTTTTTACAAATGGAGATAATTGACACAAATAACAAAATGTAAGTACCATACCAACTGCTGCAAAAAGAACCGTAAGCTCAAACGTAATTGGAATCCAAGCTGGCAATGCAAAGTGTGGCTTACCACCAATATTTAATGGCCAATCGTGTGTAAATACCCAACTAATAAAAGTAAGCGCCGTTGTAGTACCAGTAATGCCATAAATAAAACCAGCAGTATGTATGCTTGTTTCTCTTAAGCCCATTGCATGGTCTAGCCCGTGCACAGGAAAGGGTGTGTACACATCATGAATTTTGTAGCCAGCTTTTCTTACGTTTTTTACCGCAGGAAAAAGCACCGCTTCATCATCAAACGACGCTACCACAAATTTTTTAATTCCACTCATAGATTATTTTTTTCCATGGGTTTCACCCATGGTTACTCAAAGTAAACCCCTTCGGGGTTTGTTATTTCAATTCAATTTGCACGCACTCATTTTGCACATTTGCCAATTTGCACATTTGCAAATTGTTTTTAATGCGCATGCTCCACTTCCTCTATATAAAATTTTTCTGCATCTTGTCTATCAATATCAGTCATCTTCATTTTATAATTATCACCAGTTGTTTTCAATACCGATTTAATTTCGGCAACTGCTATCACTGGAAAGTATTTTGCAAATAAGAAGAAGCAAGTAAAGAACAAACCAAACGTTCCCAAATAGAAACCTATCTCGTAAATACTAGGGCTGTAATATGTACTCCAACTCGATGGTAAAAAATCTCTATACACCGATGTAACAATAATTACAAAACGCTCATACCACATACCAATGTTTACGATAATACTCATAAAGAAAGTAACTGTAATATTTCTTCTCAATTTTTTGCTCCAGAAAAGCTGTGGCGAAACCACGTTACAGAACATCATCAAATAATAACTCCAGCCATAAGGGCTAAAAATATTTCCTCTGTTTTCAAAAAAGGCATGCAACTCGTAAGGGTTCTGACCATACCATGCAATAAACAATTCGGTTAAATAAGCAATACCCACAATACTACCTGTGGTTACAATTATCTTATTCATTTTTTCTATATGCCCAAGCGTAATATAATCTTGTAGGTTCAATACTTTTCTTACAATAATCAATAGCGTTTGCACCATTGCAAAACCCGAAAATACAGCTCCCGCTACAAAGTATGGCGGAAAAATTGTTGTATGCCAACCTGGTACTATCGATGTAGCAAAGTCAAAAGATACAATTGTATGTACAGACAATACAAGTGGTGTACTCAAACCTGCCAACACCAAAGATAAAGATTCAAAACGCTGCCAATGTTTTGTACTACCTGTCCAACCAAAGGCTGCAACACCGTACATCATTTTGCGGAATTTTGTTTTTGCTCTATCTCTTACTGTTGCAAAATCTGGCAATAAACCAGAGTACCAAAATAATAAGGACACCGTAAAATAAGTTGATATCGCAAACACATCCCACAACAATGGCGAGTTAAAATTTACCCATAACGGGCCACGAGTATTAGGATAAGGCAATACAAAAAACGCCATCCATACACGACCCATATGCCATATTGGAAATTGTCCTGCACACATTACCGCAAAAATCGTCATCGCTTCTGCAGCACGGTTTACGCCCGTTCTCCAACCTTGTCTAAACAATAATAAGATAGCAGAAATAAGCGTACCAGCATGACCAATACCTACCCACCAAACGAAGTTGGTAATATCCCAGCCCCAACCAATGGTTTTATTCAAATTCCACTGACCAATACCATAAGTAACCTCACGATAAATGCTATACACACCAAATAACAACAATGCTACACTGATGTAAAAACCAATGTACCAAAGCTTACTCGGCTTAGCTTCAATGGGACTAATAATATCTTCCGTTACTTGATGATAATTTTTATTACCACTCACCAACGGTTCCCTTAGTTGCGATTCGTATTTTAGTAATGACATATTTCTTTTAGATTTTAGATATTAGACACAAGATGTTAGACTTGTACCTTTCTAAACTTTTATCTTTTTTTATTCTTTAATTTTTTCTTTTTGTCCGAACAAAGAAGCAGCTATGTTCAACTTCATTGGTCCCGTATTTACGGGATTCAACAGTATCAATTTAATCATCTTTTATCGAAGCGGATGATTGACACAATCAGCTTTATAAAATAACCCGTCTTCGACAAGCTTCCCGAAAAATCGGGACAAGCACACTGACAACCTAATATTCAAAAGAGTTACTTCAAACTATTCAAAAAAGTTCACACATTTTCAGAGTCCACAAGTCCCATCGCCTGTCCCGCACTTTTTGCGGGAGGGGATTTAGGGGGCTTTTACGCCTTATGCTCTGCTCCGTGTGCAGCTTCTTCATGATGCTCTCTTTCACCAGTTGCATTATTATTCACCTCTCTATCTGTATTTCTAATCTTTGCCAAATAACTTACATTCGGTAATACGTGCAATTGCTCCATTACATAAAACGTACGATTAGCTTGATCCACTTTTCTTGTTTTGTAAATCTCACTTTCTTTATCGTTCACATTACCAAAAGTGATAGAGTTGCTAGGGCAAGCCTGCGCACATGCTACTTTCACATTACGTACGAGAGAAGGATCTTGTTGTTTCTTTGCCTCCAATTTATTTTCTTGTAACCGTTGCACACAGAAAGAACATTTTTCAATTACACCTCTGCTACGAACAGTTACATCTGGGTTCAATACCATTCTCGTAAGGTCATCATTCATCTGCATTACCACTTCGTTCATATCCGTTCCTATCAATGGTTTTTGATTATCAACAAAACTATCAGCACCAGTATAATCTAACCAGTTAAAACGACGAACTTTATATGGACAGTTATTTGCACAATATCTTGTACCAATACATCTATTGTAAGTCATTTGGTTCAACCCCTCGCTGCTGTGGTTTGTAGCCGCTACCGGACAAACGTTTTCGCAAGGCGCATTATCGCAATGCTGACACATCATTGGTTGAAAAATAACATCCGGGTTTTCTACATCGCCAGTAAAATAACGATCTATACGCAACCAATGCATTTCGTGTGCACGTTGTACTTGTATTTTTCCAACTACACTTACATTGTTTTCTGCATTACATGCTACCACGCAAGCACTACAACCAGTACAGGTATTTAAATCAATACTCATTCCCCATTTAATACCTGGCTTTTCGTAATTTGGATATGTTGTTGCATCTTTTACAAAATCTTCTTTTCCATCAGGCGTAATTTCTTCCATTTCATGCCTTGGCTCTGCCAATACTTCTAATGGATCTTTACGATAACTTGCTAAATTGGTTTCGTAAATAACGGGGCGACCTTCTGTAAATCCATGCACCTGAGTTTGTGCCAATGGATAAGCATCCTCATCGCTCTTTGCAACCGTTGCTACTGCATTGTATGAAAAAGTTGTACCATCAAAACTTGCTAAAGGATATGCGTTTTGTCCTGCTTGGTAAGCAGCACGACCAATTCTTTCATAATTCACATCCACATTATCACTCGCACTCTTACGACCATAACCCACAGCTATCGCCACTGTAAAAGCATTTAGCCCTGGTATAATTAATGCTGGCAATTCAAGCACTTTTCCATTAACCGTTATTTTCAACATCGGTTTTTCTGGATGCACTTCATATTTATCCGCATCTTTTTTGCTGTCTTTATTAGCTACATCTATTCCAAACATTGTTTTTGCCAATGCTGGAGATACCATTGCGTAGTTATCCCACGTTACTTTTGTAATAGGATCTGGCAATTCTTGCAACCAAGGGTTGTTGGCTTGCGCACCAGTACCCATTCCTATTTTTTGATACAACACTACTTCGTAATCACCAGTTTTTGCTGTGCCAATTTTAGCAGCAGCTTCCGCTAATTTACTTCCGTTGTACGATCCTCCAGCAATAGTGCTAGAGCCAGTTTCTATCACACCATCTTGCAAAGCCTTATCCCATGCAGTTGCTTTACCAGCCCAATATGTTTTATAATAATTTTCGTATGCATCAGTTACCGCCAATACTGTACCGGGCACAAATGCTTTCGTACTATCTTTTGCTTCAATAGGAGCTGCCGCTATTGCTGCTGCACTACTCCACTTAATAAGCGATGTTTGAAAATGACGAGTTTTAAATAAAGGATTAATCAAAGGTTGAATAATACTTACATGACCAGTAACGGCTTCTGTATCTCCCCAACTTTCTAACCAATGATGGCTAGGAATAATATATTTACATTGTTCAGCTGTTTCATCCATTGTTACATTGAAAGAAACACTCAATGGCAATTTAGATAAAGCCTCGCCGAATTTTTTTCCATCTGCGTAAGAGTACACAGGATTACAATCGTACACCAAAACACCACCCACAGTACCTGCAGCCATATCAGCCGAAAGTTTTACCATATCTGCATCTATACCTTTGCGCACATTAGATGTAGCGCTCCAGTTTATTGTTGTACCATTTGCACCTATTGCTTCGTTAATAGCATTTATTACCAATTGAATATTTACATCGTTGCTTCCGCACACTACCAAGGCACTTCCTTTACTTGCAGCCAATTGCTTAGCAGTTTCTTCAATCCCTTTATTTAACCTTGCATCTGTAAAAGTTGGAGCAGTTACAGCACCGCCCAATTTTGCAAGCAAAGCCAATGCTACAGCACCAGTTTGAGAAGGCTTGTGTGTATAACGATCATCTGCATTAGAACCAGTCATACTCATCATACTTTCAAAATGTATATGACGACTAAGCTCAGGCTTATCTCCAGTTACTTTTTTATTTTCCGAATATTGTTTGCTAAATTCTGTTGGGCTAAGCCATGTGCCTAAAAAATCGGCACCAAGACTAACAATTGTTTTTGCTTTATCAAAACGATATTGCGGCAATGCTTTTTTACCATAAGCAGCTTCGTTTGCCAATAACATACCACTATAACTTACCGCATCGTATTGTACGTGGCGGCTACCTGGGTATTTGGCTAAAAATTCTGAAATGATTTGTAATGTAGATGGTGAATGTATGGTAGATGTCAATAATACCAATGCTTTCCCAGCTAATCCTGTTATTGCATCGCCAACTAATTTATCAAAATTATCGAAACTCGTTACTTCTTTAAAATCGTTTCCTACTTTTTGTAATGGATGACGCAAACGTGTAGGATCGTATAAATCTAAAACCGATGCTTGCGATTGTGCACTTGTACCACCTTTTGTAAGAGAAGATAATTCGTTTCCTTCTATTTTAATCGGGCGACCATCTCTTTGTTTTACAACTACACTTATAGCGTCGCCAGCATTTACATAAGTAGATGCGTAATAATTTGCCACACCAGAAACTACATTATCTGGTCTTTGTAAATAAGGAATAGCTTTACGTACAGGCATTTCGCAACCCGCAGCTATTGCAGCCGCAGCGGTACTAAAACCAAGGTATTTTAAAAAATCTCTTCTTGGCGTTTTTGCATCAAGCAAACCTTTGCTCTCCAGCTCTTCAATAGGAAGTAATTCTTCTTGAAACTCTTTTTCAGTAGATGCTTTAAATCTATCTGACTGTGTAAGGTCTCCAAAATTTTGCCAATATTGTTTATTACTCATACTAGTTAAAATGTGCTAATTAGCTGATGCGCTAATGTGCTAATTTTTTAAATTCAAATCTTTATTCCTTTTTGCGAAGCCTGCTAAAATGTGCTAATTAGCTGATGTGCTAATATGCTAATTTTTAAAATTCAAAGCTTTTATTCAATTCTTACAAAGCAATACCACTTAGACATTAGCAAAATAATCAATTAGCTAATTGGCTAATTAATAATGGCATTTCTGACACTCTGTTCCACCAATCTTTTCTACAGTTACACTATCCATTTTGCCATCTTTAATATCCTTATGGAATTTTTCGTAAATACTATAAAATTTATTGCCGGTGCTATCTGCTTTATTATAAAAATCTACTTTACTTTCTCTGTGGCAGTTAATACACCAACCCATACTTAAATCTGCAAACTGTTTTACCTCTGGCATTTCTTGAATATTGCCATGGCAAGTTTGACATTGTTGCTTACCTACTTTTACGTGTTGGCTATGGTTAAAGTAAACATGATCTGGCAGGTTATGAATTTTTACCCACGCTATTGGTTTTGCACCATCCGGAATGCCATCTAAATTATTATCAGGATTGTAAGCTTTCTTCTCTGGATTCCAACCTGAATAAGCATATAATTTTTGTATTTCTGCAGTACCATTTACCGATGAGCCATCTTCTCTTGTAATGGCTTCGCCTTTGTATTCTTTAATAGATACATGGCAGTTCATACACACGTTTACCGATGGTATGCTACCGCTCTTACTATCTTGCAAACCGCCATGGCAATACAAGCAACTTATTTGGTTTGTACCAGCGTGTACTTTATGAGAGTAAAATATAGGTTGCTCTGGTTGGTAATTTTGCATACGCCCAAGGTTCATTCCGCCACCACTACCATTGTAACCAGCCATGGTAAAGTACATGCCTACACCTGCAACGCCCAAAATCGCCATCATTAAATAAGATTTGTTTCTATAAAAAGGAACTGGCTCACCACGGTAAATACCTTCTTTATCATCAGATAATTTACGAAGATTGCTGTTTACTTGTAATAAGATAAAAGCTACAACTGCGAGTATAAGTGTAAGTAAGCCAAAGAGGAATGAGTTATCATCCCCTCCACCACCATTTGTCCCCGCTGCTGCACTCGCAACTGGAGGAGCAACATATGCATCTACATAATCTAATATTGCATCTATTTCTTCATTCTTTAAATTTGAGAATGCCGTCATTTGTGACTTATTCCATTTCTCAAAAAGCGCTTTTCCGTATGGGTCGCTTTCTCTTACAACAGGAGAATTTTTTACCCATTGGTAATGCCATTCTTTGGAAGGCTCTCTATCTCTAGCACCTTTTAACGCAGGGCCAGTATAGTCTTGATCTGGTTTGTGACAGTTAGCACAATTGGCTTTAAACAAAGCTTCGCCTTGTGCAAAGGCACTGTTATTAGAGATAAAACCAATGAGAATAAGGCTTGCAATAAACCGAAAAATGAATTTTTTATATCGAATCATACAATGGAGCCGGGTTTTTGGTAGAAAATGGCTATTCCGAGTGCAAAAGTAAGACAGGATGTTGACAAACTACTAACATTTTAAATGTTTTTTTAGGAGTTTATTAACTATTTCTTGCAAATCTTAATAAGTTGTAAATGATGATGCGCATTTTCTTTTGCCCAATTCATTTACGGTAGGGAAAAAGAGAGGGATTGCTTCAAAATAATTTAATGTTTAAATCGTAAACTAATCCAAAAATTATTTTACAAATGAATATGTTTTCCCAACTTTTTAAATGATTTTTGCGCCATGCTAAAAAAGCTGCAAGAAAAATGGAAGGTAGGTATTGGTAGATTGATGTTAATCATCATCACTTTTGCGCTCGGTGGTAGCCTTTGTGGTTATGCTGCTAGAAAGTTGCTAGTGCTTACTGGTATGGAAAAAGGTCTTATGTGGGTGTTGGTATACATTTTACTCGTAACAATTCTTTGGCCATTGGCTGTAATATTAGTGAGCATTCCAATGGGGCAATTTGCTTTTTTTAAAAATTACCTTAAAAAAGTTTATTTGAGAATTAGTGGGAGAAAAAAAGTTGATTAGTTATTCGTTGATTGGTTATTCGTTTGTGTACTCACAGAAAATATAAACCACAATTTTAAAAATGAACATAGCAATATTTGCAAGCGGCGCCGGAAGTAATGCTGAGATAATTATAACAACACTACCGAAACTATTAAAAGAAAAGAAGATAGAAGCAAATATTGCTTTGATATTAACGAACAATACTAAAGCAGGTGTATTAAACATCGCCACTCAGCACAATATCATATCAGAAATTATAGATACAAAAAACAAAACAGCAGAAGAATTGTCAGCTACTTATTTAGATATTCTTATAAATAAAAATATCGATTTTATTATTCTCGCAGGTTATTTAAAAAAAATACCAACTGCTGTTATAAAAGCATTTCCTAAAAAAATAATAAATATTCATCCTGCATTATTACCTGCATATGGAGGTGCCGGTATGTATGGAATACATGTACACGAAGCGGTTGTAAATGCAGGCGAAAAACTAAGTGGTATAACCATTCATTTTGTAGATGAAGTATATGACCATGGCGAAATAATTTTTCAAGCCATTTGCCATTTAACAAAAGCAGAAACTGCAAAAACTCTAGCATCAAAGGTTTTGATGCTAGAGCATTTTCATTATAGCAAAGTAATTGCTGATTCTATTTTATGATTTCTTTGGTGAAATATTTTTATGCCGGCTTAGTCTTCTTTAATAAATTGAAGTATTGTATTTTCAGATTTATCTTCTTTTTGCACTATAATAAAGTAATTTCCAGCTGCTAGTTCATTAGTAATTGGTATTTTAAAAGAATAAGCGCTATCAAGAGAAAGTTGCTTTTGCATATAAAATTTTCCATTTACATCCATTAAGCTAACTGAGTAGGTGCCTTTAAAAAGTAAATCTTTAGAAGCAATAGTAATGTATTTTTCTTTTCCTAATGGATTTGGATAGCAATAAACTTCTTCCTTTTGTTTGCTCTTACAACTACCATCAAACAATACTATTGATGAATACTTGAAGCTTCCATCATTGTCAACCGACTTTAATCTTACAAATAAAGTTGGTGATTTTATTTGGTCAAAAATGGCAATAGAAGTGTCATATTTAGTTTTATTTGTAGCTTTTAAAGAACCGATTTTTGCAAAATTAGTACCGTCTTTACTCAATTCAATATCATATTTTGAAACATTAGTCTCTTGACTCACTAACCAGTTAACATCAATATGGCAATTGTTGTTATACGCTTTAAAATCAGTTATCGTTACTGGCACTACAACAATTGAAATTGTATATTGAAGAGATGCAGTGTTATTTCCTGGATTATCATCAGAAAGCGTAAAGCTTGGATTGTTATTAGTAATAAAAAAATTACTTGTTACGTTTGATGTTCCTTGAGTATTGGCTTTTACAGCAAATACAAATATATCATTAAAATCATTAGGCAATGTATTGGTAAGTGTACACCTTATTATTGGTTGAGAACCACCAGTTATATATGTAAAAGTAAAATAGCTACTCAAAGGTGCACTAGCAAAATAAGCATTTAGGGTTGCAGCATTAATAGTAACTGCAGGGTCAAGAACAAATTTTGTACCTAAGCCTATATCTACAATCACTGTATTGGGAGGTATAGGGTTAGATAAATTTAAATTAAAAACGTCTAACTTAATTTTGTAAATGCTGTTAAGTGATAAGGCATTTGCATTTAAAGAAACATCTGCAAAATTGGTTATATCAAAAGATCCCAATGCAGGGTCTGCCGATACAGGTGTTGCTTGTGCAAAACTTGATAACGTACTAATAATAGGAATTAGTAGTAATAGTATGTAACGAAAAGTTAAGGACATGTAATTTTTTTTCATGCAAATTTTATTTTCAATTTTATTTAATTCAACGAAAGTATATTTTCTATCTTGAAATTTTTAATTCTTTCTAAAAAATTAACATTCCTAAACCCGCCCTAATAGTGGCTTTTTATAATTATTCTTTGAAGTACAGTCTATAAAAAACAAATTCAGAATCACTTAAAAATGATTCTGAATTTGTAAATATTTTTAAAATTAACTTAGTTCTTCTATGCTATTGTTTAACAAATTTCAGAATAATCGGCTTTTTGTCTTCTCCAATCAAAGTAACAAAATATACACCAGCTGGTAAAAACCCAGTTTTTATTTTAACTTTTACTTGATTATTTAAAGTTTCATCTGATTGCTTCAATTCATTACCTGCAGCATTGCTTAGCCTAATACTATATTTTCCATTAAATATTCCTGCTTTTGCTTGTAATGCAACTTCAGTAACTTCAGATGGTACAGGGTTTGGATATATGGAAACATCAAA
>JAYTGY010000493.1:0-5702 GCA_043733065.1 Ferruginibacter sp. | reverse complement strand
GATATTGCAGCTCGTGGTATAGATGTAGATGACCTTACGCATGTAATCAATTACGAATTGCCAGATATTGCAGAAACCTATGTGCATCGCATTGGTCGTACAGGTCGTGCTGGCGCAAGTGGCATTTCGTTTTCATTTTGTGAAGCAGAAGAAACCGAATGCTTACGAGATATTCATAAATTAATAGGGAAGCAAATTCCTACAAATACAAACCACCCTTACCATGTAACGTTTAATGGTATTATGGGCAGACCAAAACAACAACAACGGCCACAAAGACCACAACGTAGTTTTGGTGGAAACTCTGGCGGTGGTGGAAGAAGCGCTGGTGGAAATACTGGCAGACCAAAACAAGGTGGTGGCGGTAGAGCACCTAAAGAATATAGCAGCGGCTATAGTGGTAGAAGATAATTTTTCTTAATTTTCTTATAAAACATTTGGGGCTGTGAACTTTCACAGCCCTATTTTGCTTTTGTTCGGGCTATTCGTTACAACCTACGCTACGCTTCGGTTTTCACTTCTATCCCGCAGCCATTCATCGGTGAATCTTTTTTCAACTTTTATTGTGCAATAGATTTTCTATTACCCATTCAAATATTTGGATCACATTTCACGTCTTACATGATTTTATAACTTCACAAATATTAAAAAAGATTAAATGGATTTACTTCAACCAAGTTCAGGTCTTTTAATTTGGACAATTTTATGCATACTATCTCTAGTGCTTTTTATCGTGGCGTTAATTTCATTATTAAGCAATCAGCAAATGCATAGAACGACTAAACTCAAGTGGGGCAATAATTATCATTTTTGTTCCTCTAATTGGTTCCATTTTATTTTTCACAATAGGAAGATCAGAAAAGAGTATGAACAATATAAACTAGAGCTAGTCTTTATTAAAGCACAATTTTTTTTTAAATATTTATTCACTAATATCATCCCTTCGGGATTTTTACCTTCTTTATTTTCAATCACTATATTAATGCCAGCCTTTCAGGCTTAAAAATCCCGAAGGGATGATATTAATATAGCAATACATACAAGCTTAAAACCATAACCCCGAAGGGGTGATATTAGTTTGGTATTGAATTTTGATTACACAAAATATTCAAATTAACTTTACAATATGCAACTCAACAAACTCACCCCACAAGAAGAATACGTAATACTCCAAAAAGGAACGGAGCGCCCTTTCATAGGAGAATTTACAAACAACAAAGATGCAGGCACATACATTTGTCGCCAATGCGATGCGCCACTGTACACATCAGATAGTAAATTTGATAGCCACTGTGGTTGGCCAAGTTTTGATGATGAAATACCTTGTGCAGTAAAACGCATACCCGATGCAGATGGTAGCCGTACCGAAATTGTGTGTAACAATTGTGGCGGGCATTTAGGTCATGTTTTTATTGGCGAAAGGTTTACAGATAAAAATACGAGGCATTGTGTAAATAGTATTTCTATGAAATTTGTAAAAGCATAACATGAATACATATGTTGCTATTTTACGAGGCATAAATGTTGGCGGAAAACGGATGATAAAAATGGATGCGCTAAAGCAGCTGTTTGCAAGCCTTGGTTTTTCTAATATTGAAACGTACATACAAAGTGGTAATGTAATATTTCAATACAAAAAAACGAATGAAGAAAAATTAGCTACAACCATAGCAAAAGAAATAGAAAACGTTTTTGGATTTGATGTGCCCACTATCGTAACAAATGCAGAGGATTTAAAACAAATTGTAGCAAATAACCCTTTTGCAAAAGACAAGAAAAAACAGGCTGAATATTTTCATGTGACGTTTTTAGCAACAACTTCTACAAAAGAAAATATAGGCAGCATTGAAAAACTAACTTTTGGAGATGATGCTTTTGCCATTATGGATAAAGCGGTTTATTTGTATTGCCCAAATAGCTACAGCAACTCTAAACTCACCAATGGTTTTTTTGAAACAAAATTGAAAGTAATAGCTACAACACGCAATTGGAAAACTTGTAAGGAGTTGGTGAATATTGCAGAGAAAATGATGAAGTAAAAGAAATATTTTTGATATCTCAGAAGTAATGTCTTTTGGTTAAGGGTTGTCAGACTGAGCCTGTCGAAGTCGGGGTAATAAAAATACTATATATAAATTCGGCTTCGACAAGCTGCTAATGACATGTTTACTAAAAGTCTAATTAATAATTTTTTACAAAAATTAATTTTAGCCACAAAGCCCCGAAGACACAAAGGAAAAATGCGTAGCATTTTTTCTACTTCGTGCCTTTGCGCCATTGTGGCAAACCGTATTTTTTGCAGCGAAGCTGCGGAAAGCTATTCTTAAATGTCATTTACAAAGAGCTTAAAAACTTTTTTATGAGTGTCTCAACATGACAGTAGGTTTCTACATTTCAAACTCCCAAACAGATTTATACTCTCCTTCCTTTTCTACATACATTAAAAATGCATCGTAAAATTTATCTGCTGCAATGGTAGCACTATCGCCAATTACAAACAATTTTTCTTTGGCTCTGGTAATGGCCACATTCATTCTTCGATAATCTTTTAAGAAACCAATATCGCCATCATCATTGCTACGCACAAGCGATAAAATAATATTTTCTTTTTCTTGCCCTTGAAAGCTATCAATCGTACTTATGCACATGCCTTTAGGCAACATGTCTTTTGCCATAGCTACTTGCCCAGCATATGGCGAAATAAAAGCAGTATCCAAAGGATTTAAATTTTCTGTTTCTAATAATTTTAATACAATTTGTAACTCGCCATTATTTTGCAAGCTGTATCCATCTTTGCCATGTTCTTCATTATAGCCCGAGCCAGCAGTATCTATAAAATAAATATGTGTAGCATTATTGCCAAGGTGATTGGCGGTTTGCAATAAGCCATCATAAAAATATTGACTGCTAAACCCAGCAATAGCCTCTCTCATTCTGTATTGTGTATTTAGCAAAAAAACATTGCTAATATTATCAATACTTATTTCTAAAATAGATTTATTAAAGCCAAGTTGTGCGGCTTCGTTGCTCAGCACTGTTGGTGGTAATTGAAAATGATCGCCAGCCAAAACATATTTTTCTGCTAAAGGAAAAATGCACCAAGCTAGCGGCTCTATGCATTGCCCAGCTTCGTCTATAACCAAAGTATGAAAAGTTATATTTTTTATTTTGCTATCGCACAAGCCTATCGGCGTACCAAGTATTACATCTGCTTCTGCAAATAATTTTTCTTCGTTATACTGTTGCAGTTTTTTTATTTCTGTACGAATATCTTTTACTTCTTTAAACAATAAATTACGTTGGTCTCTTTCTGCTTTGCCAAAACTTCTTTTGTATTTGAGTGCCATTTTTCTAAATTCTTCTGCTCGTATTTTTAACGCCTTTATATCTTTTTGCTGGCTGCTATTTGCAAGCCTGCCCTCGGGTGTATGCGCAAAAATTTGTTCGTCTACCTTGCTCATATTGCCAATGCGTAATACCTTTACGCATTGCTGTATCAACCCTTTGGCAATATTATCTACAGCGGTATTGCTCGGTGCCGATACCAATATTTTTTCTTCTGCTTTTATGAGCTGTATAATGGCTTCTATAAGTGTGGTGGTTTTGCCTGTGCCTGGCGGCCCGTGTACTATTGCCATATCTTTATTTTGTACAATGGCTATTACGGCTTGCTGTTGGCTTTCGTTTAGGTTTTTATTTTTAAAATCTAAAGATTGTTCTTCAATGTAAATTTGTTTTTTATCAATATTATTTTTTGCATGTAATGTTTCAAACAAAGCAAACATTTCTTTTTGATGAGGCAAGTTTTGTAATGCCGTTTTCATGAGCAAAGTCGTACGCTGGTCAGGTGCAAGTTTTATGCCCACGCCATTGTCTTCTATCCAATCTGGAAAATCAGGCGCAAACAATCTAAACTCTCCTACCTTACCATCTATATTTAGTAAAACGCCTTTTATCGGTTGCTCACCTGCAAAAAAACATTCTATGGTTGCACCGTCTTTAAACTGGTTTGCTTCGGGCGGAAAATGTAAACGAAAACTTATCTCGGGATAATCAGCATAACCAAAGTTTTTTCTGGTAACAATTATGGGATGCAACGCCAAACCCTCTGCCTTCAATGCTTTTAAGCTATGCTGTTCATCTATACTATATCGTTTTACCTGTTCCTTCTCTTCAAGGTTTATGCAATTTATAAGTGTAGATATATGAGGATGCATAGGTAATAAAAAAATAAAAGTGTAAAAAAGAAACCTATTCCTTTTTACACTTTATTAAAATGTTTAGTAATTAAAAAAAATTATTTGGATACTTCTATTTGTGCCACATCATTTACAACTATCTCTGGTTTGCCTTTAAACATTTCTACTTTGCCAGTTACACAAATATTTTTTTCTTTTAATTCCTGCTCGGGCATATAACCAAGTTTATTTCTCACTTCTAGTGTTACCATAATAGTTAATGGACTTGCTGGATATGCTGCACCCATGTTTAATAATGTAGGACAATTGTTAGAAGTCTCAAAAAAACGACCGCCAAAAATTTTACCACAAACCTTCACGGTTTCGCCTACATGATTGGCTGCTTCATCTGGGGTAAGTGTTTGTGCGAAGCAAAATTGAGTAAGGCCAATAAAAGCAATAAGTGTAAATATTTTTTTCATATATTATTTTTACAAAGTTTATCCTAATCCGATATAAAGATATACATTTCCTTCACAAATAAATGTGAATTTTTAAAAGCCATTTTTTGAGGGAAACTCGCCATAGTACTGCATTACGAAATACAGAAATTATTTAATACATACTAAACATTGCCATATTGTAATTTTTCCCAAAAAATCCAAAAAAGTTATCCCTACTATGTGCATTATCTGCGTGGAAAACTTATTTTTTTGTCTGCATCCTTTATCCAACTTGCATCTGCCTAGCTTGTAAACATTGTGTGAAAAACTAATAGAATTATTTCTATAGAATGATTAGTAATATTGTTTTCAGAGAAGGCAAAAGCAGAAAATCCGATCCCCAATACGGAAACCCTAAAAGCCCTCTTTGCAAAACAACAAATTCTTAAAAATTATTAAAGATGAACATCGAACCGCTTTTGGCAGATAATAAAGACCGCTTTGTACTTTTCCCAATAAAGCATCAAGATATTTGGCAAATGTACAAACAGGCTGAAGCAAGTTTTTGGACTGCGGAAGAATTAGACCTTACAACCGATGTACAAGATTGGGCAAATAAATTAAATGAGGACGAACGTTATTTTATAAAACATGTACTAGCATTTTTTGCTGCAAGCGATGGTATCGTAAATGAAAACCTTGCCGTAAACTTTTTAAAAGAAGTACAATACCCAGAAGCTCGTTGTATGTATGGCTTTCAGGTAATGATTGAAAACATACATAGTGAAGCATACTCATTGTTGATAGATACTTACATAAAAGATGTTGTAGAAAAAGATAGATTGCTTAGAGCAATAGACACTATTGAATGTGTGCAGAAAAAAGCAGAGTGGGCACTTCGTTGGATAGACAAAGGCAGTTTTGCTGAAAGGCTTATCGCTTTTGCGGCTGTAGAAGGAATATTTTTCTCCGGTTCTTTTTGTTCTATATTTTGGTTGAAGAAAAGAGGGCTTATGCCTGGGCTTGCTTTTGCAAATGAGCTTATCAGTAGAGATGAAGGTTTGCATTGCGATTTTGCTTG
>JAYTGY010000492.1:0-15492 GCA_043733065.1 Ferruginibacter sp. | reverse complement strand
AAAGGAACATTTGCACCTTGTTGTGGTGCGTCCATAGAAATAAAAAGTCTTGTGTTGTGCATTTTTTCTGGTAGTACCCAGTTGGTAGGCAAGGTAAGTATCTGGGGATTGGCTGCTATATAAATAGCACTTCCCAAATCGTCTTTTTCTACAAAAAAAGGACTTACATCATGCCTTAAATAATTAGGACTTTCCATATAGGTGAGTGCATATCTTGCTATTACGCCTCCCATGCTTTCGCCTATTACAATAAATTGTTCATTGTCTGGCGATTGTTGTTTTAGTCTTTGTATAAGATTTACTACATACAATGCATTAAATCGCATATCAATCCTGCTATTTTTCCAACTCACTACTACAAATCTATAGCCCTGATTTCGCAATTCTATTATTCTATTGTTCTCTATCATTTGGCTATAAATCTTGGCAACAGTTCTATTTTGGCTAGGTATAAAATCTAATGGATCTATGCCCTCTAGATATATTACAGTTTTGCCCGAGGTAGTACAGCCATTATAAACACCAGCATCTAGCCCGGGTATAACTATAATTTCGTTGGGTGGAATTGTAACTGCACCACCAGGAAAAAAGCGAGATGCAGAACCACCCCAAACATTGGCTGTACTTGGGTCTATTGTTTGCACCCTTATAGTTGGAGGAGCTGTATTGTTAATATAATTTGGCTGGTAATATGAAATGCTTGTTGGTATAAAATTATGCCAGCCAGTACCATCGCCAAAGTCTATTTTTAATATGCCGTTTTTAGCAAAATGAGATGCATTGTAGCTATCATAATAAAAAAATTTAGGGTTTATCATAAAAACAGGGTTGGCGCTTTGTGCATTTTCCATAAGTGGGGCGCTCATAAAAATGGTATTGTTCTCTGTGTATGGCCAACTTGGTCTTGGGTTTCTGTCGGTTAATATTGTATTTACTGTATCAAAATTAAAATAAGTATTTGTTGTTAATGCATCTGGCTTAAAACCATAAAATGAATAATTCATTATCCCAATTGGTATAGTATCACTACTATAATTATTGGCATTGTTAAAAATAGTTTCTGATCGTGTCAGTGCAGCTGTATCATAAGCAGAATGGTACATTTCTTCATAAACTTTATACCATAAGTCAGTTACATTAGTGTCTGCACAGTTTGTAACATACCAACTACTGTCAGTACTATGTACAGCCATATCATATAAAAATCCTTTAGAAGGTGTTGGTTTTAATAAAGGAGAAAATAGTTGTCTAAGTTGCAAATTAGCCTCGTCAAAAGTTTCATTTTGTGCTTGAACTTTGCACATAATTAAATTTGTAAAGAGTAAAAAGAAAAAAAGTTTCTTTGTAATTCTTTTTAAGTCTAGTTGTGTGTAGTGTTTAGTATACATAGGGAACATTTTATTTAGGTGTAAAATTAAAATCGACAACATAAATATACAACATATTTTAAAGCAACAAGTTATACAATATTATTTTTTTCTTATCTTTCCAGCTTTACTTTTACATGTAATTGTTATAGAGTAGTATTATCTTACAAACGTTGCATTGCATTTCAAATAAATCAGAAATTATTAAATCTTAAATCAGAAATCATTTATCATGTCTCCACTCATTTTATTTTCCTTCGTAATCGGTTATTTTGTATTGCTATTAGCCGTGGCTTATTTTACTAGCCGAGGTAGCGATAATGAATCTTTTTTTATTGGCAACCGTAATAGCAACTGGATGCTGGTGGCTTTTGGTATGATTGGTACAAGCCTTAGTGGGGTTACGTTTGTGAGTGTGCCTGGCGGTGTGGCTACAGGTAATTTTTATTACTTTCAAATTGTGTTGGGTTATTTGCTTGGGTACATTGTAATAGCTTTTGTGCTTATACCACTGTATTATAAAATGAATCTTACTTCTATTTATACGTATTTAGAAAAACGTTTTGGCATAAATGCACACAAAGCTGGTGCATTCTTTTTTATATTATCACGTACAGTTGGTGCTACGGCAAGGTTGTATTTGGTAATAAGTATTTTGCAATTATTTATTTTCGATAAATTGGGCATACCCTTTATTGTAACGGCTATTGTTATATTAGCCCTCATTTTATTATACACTTTTGAAGGTGGCGTAAAAACAATTATTTATACCGATACTTTGCAAACCACAGGTATGTTGCTCGGTTTGGTTGTTTGCATATTTGTTATTACAAAAGCCATGGGTACAGATTTTAGTGGTGTGCTATCTCAAATGAATGATAAGGGTTACACTAAAATTTTTAATACCGATGTAAAAGCGGGTTCGTTTTTTCTGAAACATATTATTGGCGGCATGTTTATTGCCATTGCTATGACAGGGCTTGATCAAGAAATGATGCAAAAAAATATTAGTGTAAAAAATATTAAAGATTCACAAAAAAACATCATGACGTTTTCTGCTGTACTGGTAGTGGTAAATTTGTTGTTCTTATTTTTAGGCGGATTACTTTATTTATATGCAAGTGCAAACGGTATTGTTACTGCGCCCGATGATTTGTTTCCTACCATTGCATTGAGCGATACTTTTAGTGGTGTAATTGGAATCATTTTTATAATAGCGTTAATCTCTGCTTTGTTTCCAAGTGTGGATGGGGCAATTACTTCGCTTACCTCTTGTTTTTGTATAGATATTTTAGCAATAAATAAAAATACTGCCACCGAAAAGGATAATAAAAGAACAAGGCTTAAAGTGCATTTTAGTTTTGCTGTTTTATTTTTAATAATGGTGCTTGTTTTTAAAGCTATAAACGATAAATTAATTATTGATTTTATTTTAAAATTTGCAGGTATTACCTATGGCCCATTGCTTGGTTTATTCTCATTTGGTATTTTAACCAAAAAGCATTTAAACGAAAAATTTATTTGGACCGTTTGTATTATTGCACCACTAATGGCTTTGGGTTTAGATATGCTAAGCAGCCCTGAGTGGTACGAAAAAAAATTGCATGTAAACTTTGCTACACTAAAAGATATATCTGTAAATATTTTTAGTGGATATAAAATTGGCAACGAATTAATCTTGATAAATGGCATATTTACCTTCTTGGGATTGTTAATTATTTCAAAAAAAACGGATAAACAAATTACTCAATAATGGGCATCGTTAATACACTTGCAGAAAAATATACCGAGCAATTTACTACTGCACACGATACATTGTTGCAACAAATTTTAACAGAAACTTATGCTACACATGCACAGTCGCATATGCTGAGTGGGCATGTGCAAGGCAAATTTTTGCAAATGGTAAGCCATATGATGCAACCGCTGAAAGTGTTGGAAATAGGCACTTTTACAGGCTTTAGTGCTTTATGTTTAGCAGAAGGATTACAAAAAAATGGCATACTGCATACGATAGAGTTAAGGGAAGAAGATGCTACCATTTCCCAAAATAACTTTAATAAAAGTGACTACGTTCAGCAAATAAAATTGCACATTGGCAATGCAAAAGATATTATACCAACACTAAACGAAGCATGGGATTTAATTTTTATAGATGCAGATAAACCTAGTTATATTGACTATTACGAATTAACTTTGCCCACATTAAAAAAAGGCGGCTTTATTTTAGCTGATAATGTATTGTTTCATGGGCAAGTGTTGGAAGAAAATATAACTGGCAAAAATGCCATTGCTATGCATGCTTTTAATGAACATGTAGCAAAAGATAATAGAACCGAACAAGTAATGCTTTCCATAAGAGATGGCATATCTTTAATAAGAAAAATATAACATGAGGAAACTGATTATTGTAACAATATTAATGTTATTGGGCAGCTTTTTAAAAGCGCAAGATATTTCTGTAGAAGAATATGTAAACACATATCATGATATTGCTATTGCTGAAATGAAACGCTCGGGCATACCAGCTTCTGTAACGCTTGCACAAGGTATTTTAGAAACAGAACATGGCAATAGCGATTTGGTAAAAAAATCGAATAATCATTTTGGTATAAAATGCAAAAGCGATTGGACAGGTGAGAGTGTGCGACATACAGACGATGCGCCCAACGAATGTTTTAGAAAATACCCCAATGCTGCTGATAGTTATAAAGACCATAGCGATTATTTGAAAAATACGGCAAGGTATGCGTCATTATTTGAATTGGATCCTTCAGATTATAAGGGATGGGCATATGGTTTAAAACGTGCAGGCTATGCTACCAATCCTCGTTACCCACAAATTGTAATTTCTAATATTGAAAAATACAATTTACAACAATACGATAGCCTTACTGGTTTTGTAAACACTGATATCGCAATTGCAAAAAAAGTAGAAGTTGAAAGCGTGGTAAAAAATGCAACCTTGGTTTCGGATAACGAAGAAATAATAAATGCGTTAAAAGCCAATTCTAAATTTAATAAACTAAAAGCTTTGTATGCAAGCAAAGGTACATCGCTGCTTGCTATTGCTACGGCTGCAAATATTGATTTGGCAAAATTGTTAGATTATAACGACCTTAAAATTGATGGACTTTTAAAAGAAGATCAATTAATTTATTTAGAGAAAAAAAATAAAGAAGGCAATAGGGATTTCTCTACTTCTTTGCAAAATGAAACATTGAGAGATGTAGCACAAAATAATGGTGTACAAATAAAATCACTCATGCAATTGAATAGTATGAACGAAAATGAGATTGTAAAAAAAGGCACTAAAATTAAACTTCGTTAATACGCATAATCAAATAATTTATAACTAATAACTTTTTTCATGGAAATGATTGAACTAAACGATAAAAAATTTACGCCATACTTAACCGCTGCACAAATAGACGAACAAATAAAAAGACTTGGTAGTGAATTGAACAAAGATTACGAAGGTAAAAGACCTTTATTTATTGCCATACTTAATGGCTCATTTATGTTTGCGTCCGATTTGTTTAAAGAGCTTACTATAGAGTGCGAAATTTGTTTTATAAAATTAGCATCATACAAAGGCACAAAAAGTACCGGGCAAGTAATAACTTCTATTGGGCTAGATGCTACACTTACCGATAGGCATGTAATAATTTTAGAAGATATTGTGGATACTGGAAAAACCCTCCATGAGTTTTTGCCGCAATTGGTGAACCAACAACCATTATCTTTAAAAATTGCTGCATTGCTTCATAAGCCCGATGCACTGGCACATCCTGTAAAAATTGATTACCTTGGTTTTAATGTACCCAATAAATTTTTGCTTGGATATGGTTTAGATTATGATGGTTATGGTAGAAATTTGAAAGAAATTTATAAGCTTATTGAGGATTAGCAAAGCAATTTATAATTAATTTTTTCGTTTACAATAAATAATTATCATTTAATTTAGCTTTTACAAAACCTAGCTACATCAGTTTTTTATAGTGAAAAAACTTGTTGCATATACATTGTTTTTTTGTGCTGCATTTAGCACACAGGCGCAGTATTTTCTGCGTGGTAATATTCGTGACGAAAAAAAAGCAGCACTTCCCAATGCAAAAATATATTTACATTCTACAAAAGTTGGTTCTGTTTCGGATGTAGATGGCAGCTTTGGAATTACTACAGCATTACAATACGATTCTATTACCGTTTCATTAGATGGATATGAAAAGCAAATACTGCGAGTAAAAACGGATGTATGGCAAGATATAGTTTTAAAAATATCTGCCGCCACTCTTTTAAAAAACAAACCCAAGCTTATTTCATTTACTAAAGATGCTAGTCGTAAAGAGCGTTACAATCCTGCTATTAGCGATGAAACGTATTTTAAATTGATAGAAAATGAGTTTGTAAAAGCATCATCTTTTCCTACTACTGGTTTTTCGTTAAATGTAAACAAAGCATCGTATAGCAATATACGCAGGTTTATAAATACAAACAGCAAAGTACCACCCGATGCTGTACGTGTAGAAGAAATGATAAATTATTTTAACCTGGCTTATGAACAACCTAAAGGAAAAGATATTTTTAATATTAACAGTGCTATTACCACTTGCCCTTGGAATAAAAAAAATGAATTACTCTTTATAAAACTTAGTGTAAAAAAAATTGAATTAGATAAAATACCACCAGGTAATTTTGTTTTTTTAATAGATGTATCTGGCAGTATGGATATGCCAAATCGTTTGCCTTTAATAAAAGAAGCCTTTCATTTATTTGTAAATAATTTGCGCCCGATAGACAAAGTTTCTATAGTAACATATGGCGGAATGGTAGGCACATGGCTTGCTCCTACAGCTGGCAATGAAAAACAAAAAATTAATGATAGATTAGAATTGCTAGAAGCTGCTGGCGATACACCAGGGCAATCTGCTATAGAGGCTGCATATAAAATGGCTAGGTTTACTTTTATACCTGGCGGAAACAACAGAGTAATTCTTGCAACCGATGGCGATTTTAATGTAGGTCAAACTTCAGAAAAAGCATTGGATGATTTAATAACAAGGCAAAGAGAAACTGGTGTTTTTCTTACATGCTTAGGTGTGGGCATGGGCAATTATAAAGATTCTAAATTGCAAACGCTTGCCAAACGTGGCAATGGTAATTATGCATATTTAGATGATTTGCACGAAGCAGAAAAAGTATTGGTGCATGAGCTTACCGAAACTTTGTATGCAGTAGCCGATAATGCTTTTATAAATATTCAGTTTAACGCAGCACGAGTTAGCAACTATAGGCTTATTGGATTTGATAATAAAAGAGAAGCTGTGCAAGATGGCACTAGCGATTTGGATGGTGGCGAAATAGGAAGTGGCAGCAGCAATATGGCCATATTTGAAATAGTGCCAGTACAAAACAATAACGAAATAGCAACATCCGAAGTTGGTAAACTACAATTAAAATTTCATGATGTAAAAGATAAAACACAAAAACTACAGCAAATAAATTTTACCATACAAGGCGAAATAAAAGACAGTACAGATAATGCTTTAAAGTTTGCAGCGGCAGTAGCCATGTACGGCTTAAAAATAAAAGAATCTCCTTATTTAAACAAAGCCTCGTGGGCAGATGTAAAAACTGTAGCAGATGCCGCAGCTGATAAACAAGTTTTTTTACAAACAGAGTTTTTAAAACTTTTAGATAAAACGGTGGATATTTATCAACCAAGCAAGAAAAAGAAAAAGAAGAAAAAAAGAGGAGGTGTTGAATTTGAATAAAAACGGTTACTCCAAAATATCTGGTCTTCTCAATGTTGTTCTCTCCAAAGCTTGCTCATGCCTCCATGTTTCTATCAATTTATGATTGCCGCTTTTTAAAACATCTGGTATTGACCATCCTCTAAAAACTTCGGGCCTTGTGTAAACTGGTGGGGCTAATAAATTATCTTGAAAAGAATCGGTAAGTGCAGAAGTTTCATCATTTAATACACCAGGCAATAAACGGCCAATGGCATCTGTAAGTACTGCTGCTGCAAGTTCTCCTCCACTTAATACATAATCGCCAATAGATATTTCTTTGGTTACAAAATGATCCCTAAAGCGTTGGTCTATGCCTTTATAATGCCCACATATCATCAATAAATTATTTTTTAAAGAAAGTGTGTTTGCCATTTTTTGGTTAAACGTTTCTCCATCTGGTGTAAGAAAAATAATATCATCGTATGTTTTTTCTTTTTGTAAACTTTCTACTGCGTTTACCAAAGGTTCTATCATCATCACCATTCCTGCGCCACCACCAAATTGGTAATCGTCCACTTGCGCACGAGCATAAGTTGTGTAATCTCTCAAGTTTATAATATTTACATGTAGCAAATTTTTATCTGCCGCACGTTTCATAATAGAATGTGCAAAAGGGGAAGTGAGTAAGTCGGGTACAACACTAATGATATCTATGTTCATGTATAATTTTTTATAGTTGCTTTTAAAATGCCGCAGTTTGTAAATAGGGTTGTCAACCTTTATGCCGTATATTTATTTTGAAATTATCAATCAAGGTTGACAACCCTTGCGACAATTTTAAATGCATCCTTTTTTAATACTGCAAATTATATTAAATAGATATAAATTTGTAACTTAAATTATTATTTTAAGTAAATGCAAAAACCGGATAAACCATTTTACAATAAACGCATTTTTTGGGATGTAGATTCCGATAAGATGGACTATGCTACAAAAGCCTCTTTTATAATAGAGCGGGTTTTTGAACGTGGCGATGTAGAGGATATCAGGTATTGTAGAAGGTATTATGGGGATGAGAAGATAGAGCATGATTTACTAAATGCAAAATATTTGCCTGAAAGAAGATTATATTTGGCAAGTGCAGTTATTAACAAACCCATTCATTTATTTAGATGTTACACATTAAAACAGTCGAGCCTGATACACTTGCCCTACTAAATAGGCTTATGAAAATGCCTGAACTTAATAAATTTTATTTGGTGGGAGGCACTGCACTCTCATTACAATATGGACATCGCATTTCTGTTGATATTGATTTGTTTTGTGCAGAAAAATTTGATAATGAAATAATTTTAAAAGCACTAGAAAATGTATTTGGGAAAGAATTAGAGTATGAAGGAGGGTTTACAAAATTTGGAATTTTTTGTTATATAAATAATGTAAAAGTTGATATTGTACATTATCCTCATAAAATTGTATTTGATACTTTATTAGAAAATGATATAAGAATGTACAGCAACAAAGAGATTGCTGCTATGAAAATTCAAGCAATTTTAGGTAGAGGAAAGAAAAAAGATTTTTGGGATATGGCAGAATTGCTACAAGATTTTTCGATAAAAAATATTATCGCTTTTCATCATCAAAAATATCCATCACAGCAGTTGCTTATTTCCATACCTCAAGCCATTACCTACTTTGCCGATGCCGACGAAAGCGAAGACCCCATTAGCTTAAAAGGGCAAACATGGGAATCTGTACAAAAAATAATTCAAGGACATGTAAACGAATATTTAAAATAGGGCTTTGTCTAATATCTAACATCTAAAATCTAGATGTCCATAAACCCATCCAAATCTCTCTTTTCTTTTTTCGTAGGGCGTCCAACTTTGCTCAATCTCTTCCCGGTATGAAAAGCTGCACCTTGGTATTGTAATTTTTCTTCTACATCTTCTGGTGTAATATCAATATAAAAATTAATGGCTTCTGAATATTGTACACGATTGTGTAAAAGCCCAGTAACTTTTATTAGCCATTTTTTTGCTTCTGTTTTTACTTCGTACTCTTCATCTATATGCACTTGCTTAGAAGGCTTTACAGAAGCAGCATTATATTTTACTTTCCCTTTATCGCAGGCTTCAGCTGCAAGACTTCGGGTTTTAAAAAGCCGTATGCTCCATAAATATTTATCTAAACGAAGTTTTTCTTTTTCCATTTTTTAATTTATAAATATGTTACAAAATTATTGTAAATATTTGGCATCGTATGGGTGCATTTAAAATTTGCACATACTAACTATAGAGCTGTCAACTTTTTATAGCGTTTTATATCATAATGCCTCAAACGAGAGATGTCAGCTTTTACAACAAATTTCAAAGCGCACATCATAGGTTTGTTCATGTATAGCTTATTACCTATTTTTATAAAAATTATACCCCTTATGCGTTTTAAAAATATACTCTTATTATTTATTTTATTTATTACTTTCAAAATTTGTCCAGCGCAAGATCATGGAACCAATTGGACACCCGATGGGCTAGCTTATTACGAATTTAGAGAAGACGGCATTGTAAAAATAGATCCTAAAACGGAAGCAGAACCTGTTGTAATTAAAAAAGAATTCTTAACGCCAGCAGGAGCAAGCAATGCTTTAAAAGTACAATCATTCGATTATAGTAATGATAAAAGCAAAGTGTTGCTGTTTGCAAATACTGCTAAAGTATGGCGTTACAAAACTCGTGGCGATTATTGGGTAATGAATAACGCTACCAATAAATTGACACAACTTGGAAAAAGTTTGCCATCGCAATCTTTGATGTTTGCAAAATTTTCTCCTGATAGTAAAATGGTAGCTTATGTGAGCGAAAGAAATATTTATTCGGAAGATATTGCTACAGGTAAAATAAAAAAATTAACGCTTGATGGTACAAGAAAAATGATAAACGGAACTTTTGATTGGGTGTATGAAGAAGAATTTAATTGTAGAGATGGTTTTCGTTGGAGTCCCGATAGTAAGCAAATTGCATTTTGGAAAATAGATGCCACAAAAATTAGAGATTATTACATGATTAATAATACAGATTCTGTTTACTCAAAAGTGATAACGGTAGAATATCCAAAAGTAGGAGAGAGCCCATCGCCTGCATATATACATGTAGTGAGTGTGAATAGCGGGCAAATACGTAAAATGAATATTGATGGAGATGCACAGCAGCATTACATTACACGCATGGAATGGAGTGGCGATAATGAAATTATTTTGCAGCAACTAGATCGTAAGCAACAAGAAAGTAAATTGATTTATTGTAAAGTATCTGATGGTAGTACAAATACTTTTTGGGCAGAAAATGATGATGCTTGGGTGGACTTAAATACAGATAACCCCGTTGGTTGGAACTGGGTAAACCAAGGAAAAGATTTTCTGTGGGTAAGCGAAAAAGATGGCTGGCGGCATATTTATAAAATAAGTAGAGATGGTAAAACAACATCGCTACTTACAAAAGGTAATTATGATATTGGTACAATGAAAGCAATAGATGAAACCAATAATTATATTTATTTTACAGCATCGCCAAACAATGCTACCCAACTTTTTTTGTATAGGGTAAAAATAAATAATAGCAAAGACGAACCAGAGTTGGTGAGTAATGCTAAATTAAAAGGCACGCATGAATATGACATGTCGCCTAATGGAAAAATAGCTTTTCATTCTTTTAGCAACAATAATACAGCTTCTGTTGGTGAATGGATAACACTGCCAGAAAACAAATCGATGGTATCTGCAAAGAGTATTGAAAAAAATATTAAAATAGATGCAAGAAAAAATATTGAATATATACAAGTAACCACAGAAGATAATGTAGTGTTGGATGCTTGGATAAACAAACCGAAAAATTTTGACCCTACAAAAAAATACCCTGTTGTATTTTATGTATATGGAGAGCCAGCGGCTTCTACAGTAAACGACACATATGGAACACACAGTAACTTTTTATACATGGGCGATATGAGCGGAGATGGTTATGTGCAAGTATCCATTGACAATAGAGGTACACCATCACTAAAAGGAGCTAAATGGCGCAAATCTATTTACAGAAAAATTGGAAATATAAATATTAAAGATTTAGCTTCGGGCGCAAAAAAAATATTGGAAAACAGTTATATGGATAAAAGTCGTGTGGCAGTTTGGGGTTGGAGCGGCGGCGGGTCATCTACGCTTAATTTAATGTTTAATTATCCCGAAATATTTAAAACGGGAATTGCTATAGCGGCTGTTGCCAACCAATTAAACTACGATAATATTTACCAAGAAAGATACATGGGCTTGCCACAAGAAAATAGAGAAGACTTTGTAAAAGGCTCGCCAATAACCAACGCAAAAGGCCTGCAAGGAAAACTATTGTACATACATGGCACAGGAGATGATAATGTGCATTACGACAATGCAGAAATGTTATTGAACGAATTGATAAAATACAATAAGCAATTTGAATTTATGGCTTATCCAAATCGTACACACAGTATAAGCGAAGGTGTAGGAACTAGTTTACATTTGGCTACGCTTTATACAAATTTTTTGAGAAAGAATTGTGAGCCAGGTGGTAGGTAGATAAATATTAAATTAATTTCGATTCAATAGCAATCTTTGTAAGGCCCACTGTATTTTTTACATGAAGCTTGTTTAATAAATTCTGACGGTGAGAATCTACAGTTCGTTTTGCAATGCAAAGCAAAGTAGAAATTTCATCGTTTGTTTTTTCTTGTGTTATAAGTTTTAATATTTGTAATTCTCTTTTTGTAAGAGCATATTTTTCGATGTTGGATACAATTCTTTTTTTGCTTTCTATCAATTTTATAGCTACCTCATTAGAGTAAAAAACTTTGTCGTGTAAAATTGTTTTTATGGCAGCTATCAATTCTAAAGGTTCCACATTTTTTAAAATATAGCCGTTAGCACCAGCTTTTAGCATGTTGTTAATGTAAGTAAGCTCATCGTAATTAGACAATGCAAGTATTTTTGTTGTAGGCTTGTAAAGCAATATTCGCTCTACCGTTTCCATACCAGTCATTTTTGGTAGTTGATAGTCTATTAAAATAATATCGTAATCGTTTTTTAAAATATTTTGTATGGCATCTTCTCCATTTTCGGCTTCGGTTATAATAAATTTATATGTTTTGGTTTGCGACTCCAGCATTACACGAATACCATCTCTCACCATCTGATGATCATCTACAATTAAAAGCCGTACTTTTTGTATGTTATTATTTAGCATTACTAATATTTGTTTGTGTAAGTGGAATCGTAATTTTATATTGTGTACCCTTACCTAAATTACTAGCTACAATTATTTCGCCATTGTATGGCAACAATCTCGATTTTACATTTCTCAATCCCATGCCATTTTTTGTATCTACTTTAGTTATATCAAAACCTTTACCATTATCTTTTAAATTTATTTTAATAGAATTATCTTTTTGCAACATTTCAATGTTAATAACATTTGCATTGCTATGTTTTAAAGCATTATTAATAAATTCTTGTACTACTCTAAAAATTGAAATTTCTAGTTGTTTATTTAAAAATGGAAAATTTTCTTTGATGTTTAATTCAAAAGTTAAAGCTTCATTTACTTCTGTTTGTTTGCATAGTTCTTGCAAGGATTCTGCAAGTCCAAAATTTTCTAATGTTTTTGGCATTAGGTCAAAACAAATATTACGAATATCTGCTAATGCACTTACTAAACCATCGTTTGCTTTTATTAATAAGTTTTTTTGTTTTTCATCTTTTGTAATAGAAACAGAAGTGCCAATATAAAACTTTATAGCAGATAATTGTTGGCCAATACTGTCGTGTATATCTTTTGCAAACCTTCTACGCTCTGCCTCCTGCGTATTTACAATGGTTTTAAATACTAAATTTTCGGTTTCTTTTTGTTTGCTTATGTCTTTTATTATCCCTCTGTATCCAATCGTTTTTTGTTGGTAATTTTCAATTATACTTGCAGATACCAAGCAATCAAGCACCGATTCATCAGTTCTTTTTATTTGAATAGCAAAATTTGCAATATTTTTCTTTTTCTTTATTTCTTTTTTAAAATTCTTTTTTTCGGAGTCTTTATCTATAAGACTAAATAAATTAAAATTTGCCAATGATGATTTTGCAGATTTAAAAAGTTTGTACCCTGCAATGTTGATGTCTAAAAAAATTCCAGTTTCATCTGTTATAAAAATACAATCGCTCGACTCTTCAAATAATTTCTGAAATTTATTTTCAGATTCTTTTAGGGATATCTCATATTCTTTTATATTAGTTAAATCTTTGGCAGTTACAAGATACCCTGTTTTTATATTTTTTTCGTTGTATAAAGAAATGGCAGAGCACAATACAGGGCTTTTTGTTCCTTCACTATTTTTAAAAGTAGTTTCTATTTCTACTGCTTGCCTATTGGTTTTAATATTTTTTTTGATGAATTGAAATAAAGAATAATCTTTTTTAATTTCTAAAATATCTATTGATTTATTTTTTAGGCTTACACTAGTTCTGTTTAAAGTTTCATGTACCGATTCGCTCGTTATTAAAATTTTTCCTTTCAAATCCAATACAAATATCATATCGGATACGGAGCTAAAAATATTATCGAAATGATTTTTAGATATGGTAGATTCTCTCAACTCTTCGCCAAGCATGTTTATGCAAGCAATAAATGAGTCTATCTCATCTAGTTCAGATGATAGGTTAATTTTTTTTTCAAAATTACCAAGTGCGTACTCGGTAAGTAGTTTATTTATTTTTTTGAAACGAGCATCCAAGAGCGGTTGTTTTTAATCAATATAATTTGAAAGCCAAGTTAATGCTTCTTTTTTATCTGTGAATGTTTTTACCAATAATTTGGGCTTGGTTATTTTTAAAAAGAACGTAAGCATAAGCGAAGAGAAATTAGAATTTACCATTAATGCTGCACATTTAATACCCGCTATCCCTTCTTCCGATGAAAAAAAGTCCCTTGCACTTTTGTCTGCATTAAGTGTACCAGAATTTATTACTAAAGTTGGCTTTGGTTTATTATCAATAAAAATGAGTCTTTGTTCAACTATTGTCTTGGCTTGTTTAAGGTTAATCTTTATGTGCGGCTTATAAGTGGCAATTAAAATTCCTTCATCAATTTCAAATAAAACAGTTTCGGTATCATAACTCTTTTTCATAAGTCTTTTATCATTTTATTCAATAACTAGGTATTTATACTTAGTAAAAACTATTAGAAAAATATTAAAAAAATCAGTATTTAATGGGTTTTTAAGCTATAAAAATATAACAAATTTTGCAATACCAATTATGGAACCTTTTAAAAACTATATTTTATGAGTAAAACCCAATCTTCTATAGATGCAATACAACAAATTGTATCCTATGGAAAACAAAAAAAAATCGTGCATTTATACACCGATATGAATAGGAAAATTAAAAACAATTCTATTTATTTAGAAGGCAAGCAGGTTGTAAATTTTGGTTCGTGTAGCTACCTTGGACTCGAGTTTGACGATAGATTAAAAAATGCGAGCAAACAAGCCATCGATGATTTTGGAACACAGTTTTCAGAATCGAGGGCTTATGTTTCTATTTCATTGTATAAAGAATTGGAAGATTTGTTTGAAAAAATATTTGAGTTGCCTGTTGTGATTACACAAACAACCACACTTGGTCATATAGCCGCCGTACCTGTGCTTGTAGGTAGCAATGATTGTATAATTATGGATCATCAAGTACACAATTCGGTGCAGATAGCCGTAAACTTGGTAAAGAGCCAAGGTGTTACTGTAGAGCTTTTGCGTCATAACAGAATGGATTTATTGGAAGAAAGAATAAAACATTTGCGTAGCAAGTATAAAAAAATATGGTACATGGCAGATGGTATTTATAGTATGTATGGCGATGTGAGTCCGGTAAAAGAAATTTATGCTCTAATGGATAAATATCCTGAGCTACATTATTATGTAGACGATGCGCATGGCATGAGCATTTATGGAAAGCACGGCAGAGGCTATGTACTTAGCCAAGCGCCTATTCATAAAAAAGCTATTGTTGCCACATCATTGGTAAAAGCATTTCCAACAGGTGGCGCAGTTTTGATTTTTCCTACAAAAGAACAAGCACACTTAGTAAGAAGTTGTGGATCTACTTTAATCACATCTGGCCCTATGCAACCCTCGCAATTGGGTGCTGCTATTGCTGCTGCCAAAATACATTTAACTGAGGAGATTTATGAAATGCAAAATGACCTTCAAGATAATATTAGGTTTGCAAATTTGATGCTACAAAAATATAATCTGCCAGTAGTAGCACCATCAGATGCTGCCGTATTCTTTATAGGAGTGAGCTTGCCAAAATTGGG
>JAYTGY010000491.1:0-3963 GCA_043733065.1 Ferruginibacter sp. | reverse complement strand
TAGCACATTTATCGAAATTAGAATTCGATTCTGCTATTATAGTTTCCTTAGTAACATAATTACCGTTGGTAGGTGTAAGTTGTCCTTCCTTTACTCCTTCATTTTGAATTAGTCCAGCATAATATAGTGAACCAATTCTTGCATATGCATATCCTTTCCACCAATATGCCCAAGCTTGAAAAGTAGATTTTTTCGTAGCAATATCACCACTTAATTTCACTTTACTACTAAAATCAAGTACTGTATTTGCTGTTACAATTAGATTATACATATAAGCCCATTCATAATAGGCAGGATTGCTCCCTTGTTGAGATGCTTTGTTTACACTTCTTAATAAAGCATATTGAGTATTCACAGCACTTGGATTTAATACTACTGTACCATCATCCCAAGTAACTTTATTTGGGCAACCAATTTGGTTAATATATGCATTGGCTGCTTCTACACCAATTATATCTCCCATCATTTCATGAAATCCTGTAGCTCCTGTCCAAAACCGACCGTAAACTCCATCTGTAGATTTCAAATCATAAAAACCATTTTTATATAAACTTCCAGCGGCTAATGCAATTAAGCCAGGTTCTGTATTTGCAGCGCTAATAGCTGGCAAATTATCGTTTTGTACATCGAGCTGTTTCTTACAAGAAGTTACAACTATTGTGATGCTTAAAACACAAATAATAATTCTTTTCATTTTCATAATTATTTTATTTAAAAATTAGATACTAAAATCCTACATTCAAACCAACAGTATAGGATTTTGTATTTGGAATAGTGTTATGATCAACTCCTCTATCAAATGCGGAATTACTAGCTCCTGAACTTACCTCAGGATCGTAACCAGTGTATTTTGTTTTAGTATATAAATTACGACCAGATACAACAAGTTGTAAACGCTGAGCAAAAGATATTTTAAATAATTTCGCTAAATCAACACCCAAAGAAATATTTCTTAAACGTAAAAAAGAAGCATCTTCATAAAAATAATCCTTAGTGCCGTTATTAGCTCCAGCTTGGTAAATACCTCTATAAAAAGCAGTGTACGCATGGCTAACACCATCAATAGTAATAGGATTAGCATAATCACTACTAATACCATCTCTATACATCCAAGATTTTGTTTGATTGTATAAATGATTTCCACTTAACCAATCCCACTGAATGCTAAATGTTAAGAAATTTTTATAGCTAAAATTATTTATGAAACTCATATTAAATTTTGGATTGGGATCTCCAAAACTAAATTGCGTAGGCGAATTTGCAGGACGTTTAGTAGCTTTATTTACTACATACCCATTACTTGCAACTTCATATAAGCCTTGATCAGCTTTTGCAATAAATGGTTGTCCTGTATTAGGATTGATTTGATCAACAGTTTTTAGAATTAAAAACCCGTACAACTGTCCAATTTTTTCACCTGCTCTTAAAACATAATTCGAACTACCAGCAGCAGAAGTTACAACTACTTCTTGACCGCTTATGCTCAAAATTTTGGAAGCTTGTTTTGAATAATTAGTTACAAAATCCCAAGTAAATTTATTGTCAGAATGTATGTTTAAATTTAACGAAGCTTGCACACCATTAGACCCTAAGCTAAATGCATTCTTTTTAATTAAACCAGCACCAGTAGATGGCGGTGCGTCAACATCGTAAATGGCATTATCAGTTTTTCTATCCCAAAAAGTTAAAGAAGCATTAGCACTTTTGAACCAACTACTATTCTTTGCAATATTAAATCCTAAATCGAACCCAAATTCTTTCTCTTTAGAAATTTCAACAGCAATATCTGGATCAGGAGCAGTAATAGGTAAAGTTAAAGTATTTATTGTACCTAAATTAGCTGCACCAAGTCTATAAAAACGATCGTTGGGTTTTGGTTGATTTCCTGCTGAACCAGCTGCATATCTAATTTTAAAATCACTAAATGTTTTTGAAAATCCAGCATTTTTCCAAAAATTAAAATTAGAAATGGTTATGTACGCATCTCCTCTAGGAAATGTTTGTGCTTTAGCTCCTCTACCAAAAGCAGATGATTTATCACTTCTAACACCTACGGAAAAACCACCATAATCACCGTACTCAAAACGCTGATTAACTAAGTAACCATATGTAGCAGAAACATCTCTACTGTCAGTTAGAACTTTGTAAACACCTGCTTGGCTTGTGTTCCAAGGTGTATAAACGGGTGCATCATAGCCATATGCATAATATTCTGTAAATACATTTTTTCTAAAATCAAAAGCCACTTGGGTAGATAATTTTATAGGCAATTTAAAATTAAAATCTTTTTCTAAATCTGTTCTAAATGTAGCAGTTGTTATGAAATTTTGGAAGGTTGTTCTATCAGAAATATCATCAATTTCTCCTGTTGTATTTCCTGCATCATTTGGATTATAATTTCCAATCCAAAAAGCTTGATCTCCTGCATTTACATTTAATGATTGATCTTCGTATCTATAAGTTGTTTGATCGCTTTGATAGTTGATACCATATTTTGCATCTAACTCCAAAAACTTAGGAAATTTATAATTTAAATTAAAATTTTGTATAACATCTACTTTTCTATCTAGTGTGCTTGAGTATTGATTTGTATAATTAGGGTTTGATCCATTAACACCTGCCCCGTCACCTACGTAAATTCCATAATTCCCATCAGGATCTTTATATTGATAATCTGCAAATGGTCTTGTATTATTAAGATTATACAATATTCCCCTTCCTGTTGCATCATTCAAAGTATTTTTAGTATAAACCAATTGAGTTACACTTCTAAATTTTAATCCTTTCAATAATTCGATACCGATATTCTGCGTAAGGTTGCTCCTAGCATAATCTCCATTGCCAACAAAATTTGAGTTTTGTTTATTATAAGAACCAGAAATTAAAAAATCAACTTTATCCTTATTCCCAGATATAGCAATCGAGTTATTTATTGCATACCCTTTTTGAAAAAATTCTTTATAATGATCATGAAACATTAAATTTTTATCGTAAGCTTTTTCTGCATAGCTAGTAGTTCCTAATGCATTATACCCAGGATTGGTATTATATGAACCATATATTGAATCAAATGCTAAAACTGTTCCCCCTCCAGAAGTTACTTCATTAGCCGCATTAGTTGTAAATGCATGAAATCTCGATTTTCCAACTCCACCTATATTGAGCAATTCATTACTTGTAACACTACTAGAAATATCAATACTAATTTTTCCTGCTTTCGCTTTTTTAGAAAACAATTGTATTACGCCATTTGCACCCTGCGCTCCATACATAGATGCGGCGGCAGCTCCTTGTACAATTTCGACTTTATCAATTATATTTAAGTCTAAAGAATTTAAATCTGTGGCGCCAACTTGTAACCCATCCAATAAAATAATTGGGCGGGTACTTCTATTAATTGAATTAATCCCTCTTAATAAAATATTTAACGAAGCACCAGGAGAACCATTTGTACTGCTTATTTGAGCACCTGCAACTTGCCCTACAAGTTGTTGTCCTACATCTCCCGTTGAAACTTTTACTTGACTTGCTAAATTTACAGTTTCTACCGCAAAAGCTAATTTCTTTTTACTTGTAGCTGCCCCCACACCCGTTACCACCACCTCACTCAAAGACTTAGCATCTTGAGAAAGTTTTACATCTAAACTTCCCGCACCAGTGTATTTTACACTTTGCGAATTGTAGCCAATATTGGTTACATCAACGGTCTTTCCATCCTTCAAAGAAATCTCAAAACTACCATCTGCCTTGGTAGTAGTTCCACCTTTTTCTCCTCTAATTTTTACCGAAGCACCTTCTAGTGGCGCTCCTTTTGCATCTGTAACGATGCCTTTTACTTGCGTTTGCGCAAAGCTGAGCTTAGGCAATAACCCAAACAACAATGCACAGGCAAATAAAATTGCTGTGTTTTTAATTTGTTTTGTCATAAAAATTTGTTTGATTAATAAATAAGTAATTAAAAAT
>JAYTGY010000490.1:0-3226 GCA_043733065.1 Ferruginibacter sp. | reverse complement strand
TCTTAAAATTCCAAAATAACATTGTGCCCACATTATTTGAAGAATAGGATTAAAAGAAGTCATACTAAAATTATCCAACTCTGCAGTTTCAGCACCATCACCACCACCACCACCACCAAGATCTGCGTCGTCGCTCATAATATCTCCTAAATGCCAAGCGGCGCCACTATAAATTGCAGAGAGCGGCGTATAAGTAGCATTTACACCATTTATTACTTCAGCTTCAGTTTTGTAATAATTATCAACCGTAATTAGAGGTATTGTTGGTTCTATTGTAAGCAAACTTTTTTTACATTGTGTAAAAAATGAAATAACTATAAACAGTAAACTAAATTGTTTTAAAAATATTTTCTTCATGTTTAATTTTTTAATTTTTTGTAACATGTAATTCAAATCATTCATTTTTCTTTTGTACTCTTTGTGTCCTTTCCACCTGAGCCAGACAAGTGCGGAATACTTTTAAAAATCCACCGTCACACCCGCAATAAAAGTTCTTGCTTGCGGATAAAAACCAATATCAACTCCACCGCCTACTTCAGGGTCTAAGCCTGTGTATTTAGTAATAGTTGCAAGGTTTTGTGAGCTTACATAAAACTGTGCTTTTTTCAAATTTAAAAGCGTTGCCCATCGAGAAGGAATATTATATGCGATACGAAGATTTTTAATTCTCACATAAGAAGCATCTTCTACAAATCTATCAGACACTCTACTGTTTTTATTTGGATCTTCAAGCGTAACTCTCGGTTGGGTATTGCTTGTACCTGGTCCAACCCATCTCTTTAAAACCTCATTGGAATAATTTCCATTACTCACACCACCTTCTGTGTACCAGCGTGTGAAGTTTAATACCTTATTACCTTGCGAGCCTTGTATAAAAAGAGTCAATTCAATGTTTCTATATGTAATGGTATTGGTTAAACCGAAAGTAAATGTTGGATTTGAATTGCCAATATAGGTACGATCTTGGTCGTTAATAATCCCATCTCCGTTTAAATCTTTAAATTTAATATCACCTGGTGCAGTGCTAGTAGTTGCATCTGTACCTGCTGTTTGTATAGCATGGGCAGCTATTTCTTTGTAGTCTTGAAAAATACCTTCGGTAACAAAACCATAAAAGAAACCAATAGGGTTATCTTTTGTTATTCTTAAACTACCACCGCCTATTCTTGAAAAACCGTTATCAATTGGTGCAGATAAGCCCAAAGAAGTCACTTTATTTTTATATGTACTTACGACCGCATTTGCTTGCCAGTTAAAATTTTTCTTTGATAAAATCTTTCCATTTAAGGTAAGGTCTATCCCTCTATTTTGCAATGTTCCAGTATTAAAAAAAACTGTTTCATATGTTCCAGATACTAAAGGAGGAGCTACACCTAAAATTAAATCTATTGAACGACGTTGGTAAAAATCCAAAGAAAAATTTAATTTATTTTTAAAAACACTTCCATCTATTCCTAAATTTGCTTGCTCGTTTTTTTCCCATCTTATATCAGGATTATAAGATTTACTTGGGCCTGCACCAGTGACTAAACCACCAGAGCCAGCCGAATTGCCAAAAGTATATTGAAAAGATTGGTTAATATTTTGTATATACTGGTAAGCTGGCACATCAGGATTTCCTGTATAACCAAAACTTCCTCTTATTTTTAATTCGTCTAACCATTTTACATTGCTCAAAAAAGGTTCTTGACTTAACCGCCATCCTGCAGAAAAAGCTGGGAAAGTAGCAAATTTATTTTTTGGTGCAAAGTTAGAACTACCATCTCTTCTAATAGAAAACCCAAAATAACCTCTATTATCAAAATCATAATTTAACCTTGCTACATAAGAAATAAGTCTTAAATTAATTCCTTCATCATTGCCATTATCTATCTGAGTTATACCAGTAATTGGGAGAATTGCATTATTTAATACTGGGATTGGTTGTAAAAAATTTCCACTTCTACTGCCAGATAAATATGACTTTCTATTTTCCTGGAAAGTGTATCCAACAACAGCATTTATTTTATGCTTTTTAAAAAGTAGTTTCTCATAAGTAAGTGTGTTTTCAGCTAAATAATCTGTGTACAATCCTTTTGAAATACCGAAAGATGTTTCTCTAATTGGTTGCCCTCCCGATGATGGAGTGGCAGGTCTGAAAATATCTATTTCTTGATAATTGTAATCTGCCCCTACAAGTGTTTTTAGTTTAAAATTATTTAGAAAACTTATTTCTGCAAATATATTTCCATTCATTCTATATTTGGTATTTGCAGCTTTTGGTACTTCCAATTGATATATTGGGTTGGGTTCACTAAAACCATCTACGTTACCATTACCACCTGCATAAGTGCCATCAGCATTGCGTGACTTTACAGTTGGTGGTGCAGTAAGTGCTAATAATATTATGCTATTAAATGGATTGTAGGTATCGGCACCATGTTCTATAAATTTACTCATCGAAAGTGAATTGCCAATTTTTATGTTATTATTCACTTTCACATCTCCATTAAAGCGAAGATTAAATCGTTCAAAATCTGTTTTATAAATAATGCCATCTTGTTTAAAATAACCTGCAGAAAAGGAATACTGCGATTTATCTGAACCACCTGTAGCGTTAAGATTTACATTTTGAACTGCAGCTCTTCTAAATATTTCATTCAACCAATTTGTACCGTCACCATATTGTTGTTCGATAGCATTAAAATCTGCTAGCTTTGGCAATATTGTTCTACCACTTGCAATTGCGGCCTCACTATTTATTATTGCATATTCTCTAGCATTAAGCATTTTAGGTAATTGCCAAGCTTGTTGAATACCTCTATACACATCAAGCGATAAATTAGATTTACCAGCTTTCCCTCTTTTAGTTGTAATCATTATAACACCATTAGAACCTCTTACACCATATATGCCTGCTGCAGCTGCATCTTTTAATACATCAATTGTTTCTATATCCCCTGTTCCAAAAGAGTTTAATACATTATCTGAATTTTTATCAGGCAAAGGATAACCATCTACAACAATCAAAGGGTTATTTGATAAATTTATTGATGAAATTCCTCTAATTCTGATACCTGAACCACCTGTTCCACCCGGTGCACCACTTCCTTGCACAATGGTTACTCCAGATACTTTTCCCTGCAAAGCCTGTGCAGCATCTGCCACTGGCGCTTTTGATATTTCTTTTGCTGAAATAGAAGAAATAGCAGTAGATAAATCTTTTCGCTTTTTTGTTCCATATCCA
>JAYTGY010000489.1:0-7424 GCA_043733065.1 Ferruginibacter sp. | reverse complement strand
ATTATCCACTATATTGTTATTATTATTTTTCATGCTCGTAAATTTAACTAGCCGAGCACAACAAGATATTCATTTTGCACAGTTTTATGAATTGCCAATGTTGCGCAATCCGTCATTGGCAGGGATTTTTAATGGCAACATAAGAATTACTGCTGCCTACAGAAATCAATGGCAAAGTATAACAGTACCATATCGTACCATGACATTGGGCACAGAAATAAAAATATTGAGAGGCCTTGCCGATGGCGATTTTATGACTTTTGGTTTGCAAGTAACAAATGATGAAGCTGGTGATTCTAAACTCAGAAGAACACAAGTATTACCAGTATTAAATTATCACAAATTATTAAATGAAGAAAAATCCACTTTACTTTCTCTTGCATTTATGGGTGGTGTCGTTTCTGAAAGATTTGACCCAACGGCATTAAAATTTGATGACCAATTTGTAAACGGAAGTTACAATACTTCTAACACAACAAGCCAAACTTTTACAAAAACTGGTTTTAGTTATTTAGATGCAGATGTTGGTTTAAGTTTAAGTAGTCTCATTAATGAGAATACAAAATTTTATATAGGTGCAGCATTGTTTCATTTCAATAATCCTAAGTTAACATTTATGAAAGATCAAGCGGTGGTATTGAATAGAAAATGGGGAGTAAATGCTGGATTAACATATAAACTAGGTAACATTGGTAAGCTCGTAGCTTATGGAGATTATTTTAAACAAGGCACTAATACAATTACACAAGTAGGGTTTTTATATTCTTATAATTTTATACCTGCTGATGAAGATACCCAATTATCAATATCAGCGGGTACAATTTTTAGAATTAATGATGCAATTATACCAGTGGTTAAATTAAACAAAGATAAATGGAGCCTTGGTTTAAGTTACGATACAAATATTAGTTCTCTCAAAAAAGCTTCTAATTTTAAAGGTGGTTTTGAAATGACAATGTCCTTAATAGATCCATGGAACAAAGATAATAGCGATGCTGATAAAACAAAATGCCCAACAAATATTTGGTAAAATAAAATCAGTTTGTGGTTAGGATAATTTTATAAATTTAAAAAAAGTCGGTAGCAATTAATCAATTTGCGCCGACTTTTATTTTCGAAATCAACAATTATTTTTTTGCAAAACTATCTCCTATATCCATCCATGCTGTATCAGCATCAACTCCATTTTTCTTTACAAAAGATTTTCGTGCTTGTTCTAATTTCTTTTCTTTAGATTTCCCAAGCAAAGCTTTGATTCTATTTCTCCTCTCCTCATTAAGTGCTACAAGCTCATTCACTTTTGCGTTAGCTTCACCATCTTGTATAATTGCTTTTGCCTTTTCAATATAAGTAGAATTAATTATTTTAACCTGCCTACTTTTATATTCACTAAGTTTAGCAGATTCAATCATATCATCTTGCATTTTATTCTTTTTATTCCATTCAGAGGTATTATTTCCGATGACAACAAAACTTTCATTATTCATACTATCAATAACTTTTAGTCCATTTTCTCTGTATGCAAGGCTAATGCTATCCGCTTGTAAATCTGTAATACTATCCATTGCCAATCTGGTAGAATCTTCTAAACGCATTTTTATAATTAGAGAATCTCTCATCAACTTTTTTGAAGCTTCGTGCTTATTAAATTTTGCATTTGCAACAGCTTCTTTGTTTGATATTTTTTTTCTTTTTTGAGCTTCAGCTGTTGCCATAGAAAATGCAACAAGGCATAATAAAAAAATCTTTTTCATAAGTTATATATTTTTAAACACAAAAGCCAATTACTGTGCCAACAAAGCTTTTGTTAAAATTTTTATGATTTTCTTAAATGATACGATTTGCTAAATTGCTCCTTTCTAATTTGAAGATATTCAAAGAGTAAAGAAGAAAAAATAAGCATTTAATGCAAATAACTTAAAATAAAAAATGTTGATAACTACTTTATTTTTTTATATCTTCAAATAAAAAATTGAAAATAAAAAAGCAAGATTCTTTTATTGAACTTTCGAAATTTAAATTTTATTTATTGTTTCAATGCATTTTTATTTTTGGCGTTTTATCATACCAATTATTGTGGTATTTTGGAAAAACAACCATGGCAGATTGTTATGTGTATGGCAGAATAAATGAGTTGAAAAATTCGGGTACGCTCGCCTTTCGCTATTATGTAAATAATAAAGTTTATGAAGATTATGCTACTAGAAATGAAATCCCAATTACTCAAGAGCAAATAGAAATAAAGTACCTCCCATTTTGGCCAAGTATGTCTAGAATAAATACTTTTGAAGGTAATTGGTTGGGATTTTTAATAGCCTATGCCATTTATTTTACCATTAGCTCAATGATATTTTTAATACCCAACGATACGATGCCGAAAAATAGTTACTTTTATTTTACAAAAAAAAAGCCTTGGGTAAATATGATTGTGAAGTGAGTAATTATAAACTATAAAAATTTGCAAATAAAAATTCAATAACTTAATTATGCTTTAGCTTTAGCTATTAACCATTGAGCAAAAGAAGGTCTTTCAGATAAAATATATTTTTTTTGTTCAAAAGATAGCCCATCTAATTCAACAAAATCATTTTCTTTAATAATTTCAAAATCGCTTTTAGCTGTTAATAGTTTTATATCGTGTGTCTCACTGAAAATACTCCGCATTTTTTCCAATAAAAGAGGATACCTTTCATAATGCAATTCGATAATATAATCAGCATTAGTAAAACTAGTAAGCATTTCTCTAGTAAAAATTTCATTTTCACAACCCTCACAATCTACAAGAAAAAGTGTTTTTTTCTTATCATCTATACCCGCTATTTTAGAAAAATCAAAACACCCATTTATAACAAATTTATTTTTGACATTATTTAACTGCACTAATTTTAGACACTGCGCCTGAGCTTTTTTATTACAATCAAATGTAAATATATTCATATTGGGGAATTTTAATGCAATGCCAACAGCATATGCGCCTTCATCTGAGCCAATATTTATCAAATTTTCATAATTTTTAGCCAACATTAAAGTAAGCTCATTCATTACAACTTCTTCATAACAGCCCAATAATTTAGCATATAAATTACTCCCAGTAGATACGATACCTCTCATTTTCATTCCAGAAAATAATCCGTGCAAAACTTCTTCATCTTTAAATATTCTCTTACAAATATTTATGCATTCTGTTTCTTCTTTCCTAAATAAAAAATTACTCCTTGAGGCAATAGCACGTTTAGATAAAAAAATAAATGGCTTTAACAAAAACCAACTAACATCGTTCACTAATATTTTTTGAAGAAATCTCTTTTTTCTAAAATGCATCTTAATTTATTATTTTTGTAAAACAGACATATAAAATGCTAAAAAATCTTTTCCAACTTTATCAAAATTAAATTTAGCTTTAGCGTCTTCTGCAATTTTCTTATTGTCAAATTTTTCTTTATTATTAGTAAAATAAATTAATTTATCTGTCAAATCATTTTCGTTTTCAGATTCTACAAATAAAGCATTAATATTTTCTTCTAAATTTTCTCTTAATACATCCAAATTGCTTGCTATAATAGGTTTTCCACAGCAGAGTGCTTCTGCCATTACACATCCAAAGGTTTCATAACGTGAAAAAAAAACTAGAGCATCCATTTCTTGCATTAGTTTGGCTACTGAAATGTTAGATATTTCACCATAAAATTTTATGCAATAATTTAAATTTAGTTTTTCAACCACTTGTTTTAATTCTACATCATTTGGCCCTGCAATATGTAAAACAAAATCATTCGCAGTTTGTTTTAATATTGAAAATGCCGATATCAAACTAATAATATTTTTTTGAAATAAATTATTACCATTTACTGCGAAAAAATTTGTTTTTATATATCGTTTGGTATGTTCAGTATAAGAAAACAAATTTGTATCCACAACATTAGCTATAACAGTAAAGTGTTTTATAAATAAATATTTTTTTTGTAATTCGACTCCCAAATTTTTGGACACAACATGAATAGCACTTGCGTATTTAAAATTTTTTTTAATAATTTTCTTAAGAAAAAAATTATTGGTAAAATGAAAGTTACCAAATGGCATAAACCAACTGTTATGTTCAGTAATTACATAATTTATCTTCTTAGAAAATTTTAACCATAAGGCAAAGAGACCTTGCCACAATGAAATATGTACGTGAACCAAATTAAAATACTCATGCTTATTTTTGGCTTTTTTATATATCTTTAAAAATAGTTTAAAATATAAAAAAGCAAGGCTTATTTTTTTTAATATTATATTTTTAAATCTCGTATTATAATAACCCTTATAAACAAACAGCCCATCATTTTCTTCAACTTCAATTTTAGAATTTGTCTTTATAAGGGAAGTATCTTTTATTACAAAAAGTAAAATAACATCTACAAATCTACTTGTAGCAGATGCATGTCTTTGCACAAAATCACCATTTAACAAATCGACTTTAGAAGGATACCAGGCAGGCAACCACAATATTTTTAAACGCTTTTCCATAAATTGCTTAAAGATCAAAATTTAGAAAATTTGAAAAATATATTACCAAATTAATTATTCTGCCAAAACCATTACAGAATAGCCTCCCCAAAAACGATCTGCCCATTTTTCGGAAAAGAAAAAAGTAATATTTCTTAATATCTTTTTTATATTCAACTTAAGCCCTTTCACTGATTCAAAATCATACGCAGGCTTTGTGTAATGCCAATCAATAACCTTGTAACCACAATCTTTAAGCATCCAAAAAATAGCATCTTTTGAAAAGTAATGAATATGACCAACAGTATCTCTTTGTTGAAGATTTATGTGAGGCTTTAAAACAGTATTAACCGACATATCAATAGGAATATGAAAAACAAAATACTTAGCTTTATTTTTTAATTTATTTAAGAAACTGTAATAATCTGCAACATGCTCTACAACATCAATAATTAATAAAACATCGGTAATATCTTTGTACTCTTCAATAAAATTGGCAAGCAAAAAATTAAGTGTTTTATTATTAATTTTCTTTGCAATATCTATTGCTTGAGGAGAAATATCATACCCGATAAAGTTTTTATCAGGATTTTGTTTTTGCAAATACGCTAAAATTTCGCCAGCACCACAACCTACTTCAATAATTTCGTTAAAAGAAATATTATTTCCCTTTAATAATGTTTCAATAAAATTGCCTTTCCATCCAGAATATTCTATAGCCCAAGTTGGATTATTATCAAAATATTTTCCACCGGTATATATTTTCTCAAAATCCATATAGAACTTCTATTTTATAAAAATTTGTGTTACATGTTTAAAATCATCTTTTTTGATGATGAAGCAATCGCTAAAATTTAGGCCAAATTCTTTTTTAAAAACAAGTAATACATATATCTCGTATACTATATAACCAATACTACTAACTGCTGCGGCGGCATTTATTCCAGCAATTGGTATAAGAGTAATATCTCCTACCAATATCACAATAAGCGCAATTGCAGATCCAATAATATTTGTACGTATTTTATTGGCGCCAGCGTTAAAAGCAGTAAAAGGGTAAAGCGTAGCAATAGCAGCAATACCGGGTATATAAAATAGAAATGGCAAGTACATTTTAATAAATGTTTCACCAAATATAAAGGGAAAAAGCCATTTTCCTATAATAGCAATAATAAAACAAATAACAACTATACTAAAAAAAATAATTCTAGAAAGTTGTGGAATGTTTTTTCTTGTCTTTGATTCATATCCTTTTGCAGTAATAGTATAAATTGTAGTAGCTATAATACTTGGAATTATAAAAAATAGTTGTACCAACTTTGAAACTTGCACATAGTTTCCAAAATCAAATTCATCTACAGAAAAATAATTTAATACCCAATAATCAACTCTATAAACAAGAAAAAAAATTATATTTCCAGCAAAAGATTGAAAAGAATATTTTAAAATTTTAGAAAACAAGACTTTAGTAAATGGCTTTTCAATTTGTTTCCTTTTAAAAATAAAAAAGTATGAAATAACTAATAAAACACCTTGCAGAAAAAAAAACAAAAAAAAGTAATTCTGAAAAGATACTCCAATATTTAAACTATTAGTGGTTAAATTAAGAAAAGGAAAAAAACACAAAAGGATATTAAAAAAAATGGAGAGTAGGTTTGGCAAAATAAAATATTGCTTAATTGCAAAAAGAGTATTAAAAAAAGTTAGTAAGAAATTGCCTACAATAAAAAAAAAAGAAAATAAGATTATCTGTTCATTTTTGTTTGAATAGGAAACTCTAAATATATATAGAATTACCAAAATGATAACTGAAGCAATTAATGACCAAAAAACAGAAAACAATACTGCAACATTATTACTCACCTCCCCTTTTGCTAAATAATAACCCAATCCTGTTTCAAGGCAAAAACTAAAACATAAAATCAATAAAGAGAGGGTATTAATAACATAAAAAAAGTCTCCGAAATAATCGGCACCAAAATGTCGAGCTATAAATAAATTCAATACAAATAATGAAATTACATTTAAAACACGCCAAAAAACACTTTTGTATATCAATTTCGCAAGCTTCATTATAATATGCTGTAATTATTTATTAGTTTTATTCTTTAATAGAGATGTATATAAATGTATGAAACTAATTACATTTTAAATAAATAATTTTACTTTAATCAAATTGAGAATATTAACTACCAAATAATGTCGTTACTAAAAAAAATAAAAGACAATAACACAAGCGATAAAAACACTGGATTTGGCACAAACGCCAGCAGCTATGGCGGCAGGTTAATAAATAAAGATGGTAGCCCAAACCTCAAAAAAACAGGCGTAGGTATTTTTGAAAAATACAGTTGGTTTCATACAATGCTCACTATGCGCAGCATGCATTTTTTTCTTATTATTCTAGCATTTTATATAATTGTAAATTTAGTTTTTACAGCCATTTATTACCTTATCGGCGTAGAGCATCTTAATGGGATTGCTGCAATTACAACTATCGAAAAATTATACGAAGCTTTTTTCTTTAGTACACAAACCTTTACCACTGTGGGTTATGGCAGAGTAAGCCCAACAGGTTTTACAATTAATGCGGTCTCGTCTTTTCAAGCGTTAATAGGCTTGCTAAGTTTTGCAGTAGCCACAGGCCTTATGTATGGGCGCTTTAGTTTACCAAAAGCCTATATAAAATTTTCAGAAAAAGCGCTCATCACGCCATACGAAGGCATTACAGGACTTATGGTACGCCTTGCTCCTTACAAAAAAACATCGGCACTTACAGATACAGAAGCAAAAATTACCTTAGCATTAATTGTAGAAGAAAATGGTAAATCATCTAATCAATTTTTTAACCTCACTTTAGAAACTACAAAAATAAATGCATTGGCATTAAGCTGGACATTGGTGCATCCCATAAATGAAGAAAGCCCACTTTTTAA
>JAYTGY010000488.1:0-3399 GCA_043733065.1 Ferruginibacter sp. | reverse complement strand
GTTAAAAAAGGTATTCCTTTTAGAGATGCATATAAGCAAGTAGGAAATGATATAGATAATAAAACTTTTTATTTTGATGCATCACGAGCATTGATGCACACACATGAAGGTAGTTTGGGGAATTTGTGTAATGATAAAATTGAGGAAGAAATGGAAATTGTTTTATCTAATTTTAATGTCAGTAAAAAGTAAATTATGGAATTATTGCTACCTCATTTCGGTCTTCTATTTTGGTCAATTTTAAGTTTTGTAGTTGTATCTTTTGTTTGTTATACGTTATATCGTTTTTTCAAAAAGTAACAGTCTTTATTATGCGAATAAAATTTATCAAAAACTATCTGCAAAAAACCGCCACTATTAAATATATTTGCAAAACTTGTTTCGACAATTGAGTACAAATAAAATTACATAAAACCAAGTAGTACATTTATAGCCGATGAATAATTCTTACGACAGCCTAGTGCAGCAAACATTTAACTTTCCACAAGAAGGATTTAAGTTGCACGATAATCATCTTCAATACAACGATGTAGATATTAAAGCATTGATAGATAAATATGGTACGCCGCTTAAGTTGTCGTATTTGCCAAAAATTGGTATGCAGATAAACAAGGCAAAAGCCATGTTTGCTAATGCATTTAAAAAGCATAAGTACGAAGGAGAATACAATTATTGCTATTGCACAAAAAGCTCGCATTTTAGCTTTATAGTAGAGGAAACCCTAAAGCATAATATTCATTTAGAAACATCGTATGCATATGATATCGATATCATAAATGCATTGTACAAAAAGAGAAAAATAACAAAGGATATCAATATTATTTGCAACGGATTTAAGCAAAAAAATTATACAAGCCGTATTGCAAAATTGATAAACGATGGTTTTAAAAATGTAATTCCAGTGCTCGATAATAAGGAAGAGCTTAACATGTATAAGCGCAATATACGTACAGGTAAGCCTTTTCAATTGGGCATTCGCATTGCTGCTGAAGAAGAACCTAGTTTTCCATTTTATACATCTCGTTTGGGTATGAAGGCAAAAGATGTATTAGGTTTTTATGTAGATGAAATAGAAGGTTACGAAGATAAATTTCAATTAAAAATGTTACATATCTTTTTAAACAAAGGTATTAAAGATGATATTTATTATTGGAGCGAATTGCAAAAAAGTATTACGTTGTATTGTCAATTAAAAAAGATTTGTCCTGAGTTAGATTCTATAAATATTGGTGGTGGTTTTCCAATAAAACATTCCCTTGGTTTCGATTACGATTATCAATTTATGATAAACGAAATTGTGGGCAATATAAAAACAGCTTGTAAAAAAGCCAAGGTACAAATGCCAAATATTTACACAGAGTTTGGTAGCTTTACAGTTGGGGAGAGTATGGCGCATATTTACAGTGTTATTGGCGAAAAAGTGCAAAACGATAGAGAAACTTGGTACATGATAGATTCATCTTTCATCACTACATTGCCCGATACTTGGGGTATTGGCGAAAAGTTTTTGATGCTACCAATAAACAAATGGAAAAACGAATACCAGCGTGTGGTACTTGGCGGTATCACCTGCGATGGGCATGACTACTACGATTCAGAAGAACATATCAACGAAGTATTTTTGCCAAAAGTAAAAACAACCAACGAAGAAGATTTAGAAAGTAATAAAGAACCTTTGTATGTTGGCTTCTTTCACACAGGTGCATATCAAGATCAAATAAGCGGATACGGCGGTATAAAACATTGCCTCATTCCTTCTCCAAAACATATTATTATCGAAAGAGATAAAAATGGTAAACTAATAGAGTGGGTGTATGCTAAAGAACAAACATCGCAAAGTATGTTGAAGATTTTGGGGTATTCGTAATTTTATGAATCCGAAATATATGTCTGACTCTGATTGTAAATAATACAAAGTCCAAAAAAATAATATAGTAAGGGTGAGGCACTCATAAAAAGTTTTTTAAGCTCTTTGCAAATGACATGTAAGAAATAGGTTTCCGCAGCTTCGCTGCCAAAAACATGGCTTGCCACAAAGTCGCAAAGGCACGAAGTAGAAAAAATGCTACGCATTTTTCCTTTGTGTCTTAGGGACTTTGTGGCTAAAATCAATTTTTGTAAAAAATTGTTTTATAGCCATTTAGTAAACATGTCATTAGCAGCTTGTCGAACCCAATGCATTAAATGAACCCCGCCTCGACAAGCTCAGGCTGACCACTTTTATAATTTAACGGACTAGTTAAAAATTTATGACAATTGGTATGATATCATTTTTTATTTCTTTGCTAATATTGCAACAGTTAATCTACTCACACAAATAAGTTTTTCATTTTCGTCGTGTATTTTTATATCCCACACATGTGTGCTGCTACCTATGTGCAAGCGTGTAGCGGTTGCAATTATGCTTCCATCTTTTACGCCACGTAAATGATTTGCATTTATTTCTAATCCTACGCAAATTTGTTTTCTAGTATCTATCACAAGTGCAGATGCAATGCTGCCAACGGTTTCAGCCAATGCGCAACTTGCACCGCCATGCAATAAACCATAAGGTTGCTTCGTTCTTTCATCCACAGGCATACTCATTCTCAAAAAATCATTTCCGAGTTCTACAAATTGCATACCTAAATGCGTGCCCATTGTAGCAGCATTTAAATTTTCTGCTAATATATGTTCAAGGGTTAAATCGTTTTTAAACCAAATAGATTCACTTGCCATTTTTAAAAGATTTCTTTATCGTCTTATTTACTGCCTTCGGCAAAAATTTTGCTACATCACCACCATTGCGCAGCACATCTCTCACGAGTGTAGATGCTACAGAAGTAAACTGAGGTAAGCATGTAAGAAAAATGGTTTCTATATTTTCTGCAATGCTGCGGTTCATATCTGCAATGGCTTTTTCGTATTCAAAATCGTTTACGTATCGTATGCCACGCAAAATAAATTCTGCACCTACTTCTTTGCAACAATCTACTGTAAGCCCATCATACAAAACAGCATCTACTTTATCATTATCTGCATAAATTTCTTTAAGCCAATCTATACGTTGCTGATCGCTAAACATGGGTTGTTTGTTTATATTTCTACCAATACCAATCACTATTTTATCAAATAGAGGTAATGCACGATCTATAATATCAGTATGTCCAAGTGTAACAGGGTCAAAGGTTCCAGGGAAAAGGCAGATTCTCACTAATGAATATTTTAATAATGAATAATGAATAATTTATAATGAATAATTTTTTAATAATAAAGTCTTTTACGAATTATTAAATGCTTAATAAATAATCGTACAAAAATGTTTATTGCTTTATAGTTTTAATAAAGGTATGCACTAAAAACATTAATAATTATTCATTATAAATTATTAATTCAATTCCGTTCAGCCAGCAAATACAA
>JAYTGY010000487.1:0-6097 GCA_043733065.1 Ferruginibacter sp. | reverse complement strand
TATTTATAGAAAATGCAGGACCACTTTCTACAGCAGTTCCTACAACTGCATTGTCTGCTTCCAAATCGTAAGTGCCATTTAGCAATCCATTATAATCAGTAGTGTTTGGATGCGCTAAATAAGCCAATGCATTTGAACCATGACGATTTATTACATCAAATAAACCACCAGTACCAGTATAAATACCCTTAGCTACAAAAATTTGGTTTTGGCCACTATCCCATCCTACCAAAGAATCCATGCCATAAACAATTACATGACCACCGCCACTTATTGTTCCCCACTCCATACCATGCAAGGCAACAAAATTAGTAGTTGTAGCTGCCGTAGCTTGTGCAATACCAGGTGCCCAATCAGCCAAGTGCATACCTGCAGCTACATGATTGTGCTCGCTTATGCCTAAGAAATCGAAACACAAAGATGTTTTTGCAAAGGCATAATCATCTGCTGGTATTTTTGTAATATCATCTGCATTACCATCGGAGTAACTACTGTGAGCATGTAAATTTCCAAAGTAAAAATTGAGTGGTCCATTTGTAACAACAACATTTGAGTTGCCAGTTAGTTGTACTTTATTATCTAATAAACCTGTGCTGCTAAAATTTATTAAACCACTATAATCTGTATTAATACTTGTAGGTGCAAAATTTACAAAAACAATTTGTCCAGCTTGCGCCTCTGCAATTGTATAATTTTGTGTAGCAGCAAAAGAAATTCCGTCTTTTGAAATTTGAAAACTACTTGGTGCTGATAATGTTAATGCTCCAATAATATTTGCAGTAGTAAAAGCAAAACTCTGGTTTGCAGAAACTGCACCAGCAGCAACAAAACCAAAACTAAGCGATGATTGGTTTACAGTAAGTGTAGCAGCGGGTTGTGGTAATGTAGTAAAACCCCAAACAGTAGAACCGGTAATGCCTGCAAAATTATTTCCAGCAATATCTTTAAATGTTCCTGCTGTCATTTCTACATAATAAGCAGTGCCATAAGCCAAACCAGAAAAAGGAATAGTAGCCGAAGCTGCACTCACTATTACATTGGCAGCAGTTACGGCTGTTGTATTTATAATTGTACCGTCGCTCAATTTTTTTACAATAATATTTCCTGCTGTTCCTTTTTGTATATTCTCATTAAATGTTACAACTAAGTTTCCATTAAGTGCAACACCAGTTGCTGTGTTTGTAGGGCTTAATGTAGAAACGAGCGGAGCAGTAATATCTCCTGTATTTAATTTTAAAGAAAAATCATCAATAGCCAATCCATCTTCGGCGCTTGTAACATCGGCATCTACCCAACGCAACCAAAACAATGTATTGTTTGCAATGTTTAATCCAGTAATGGTTAAAGTTTTTATTGCTCTATTTGCAGCTGCATTACCATCTTTGGCACCAGTAGTTGCTGTACTTGGCGAAATAAAATCTAGTGCGTTTGCATCTACCCATGTGCCAGTAGCAAGTGATGTGGCAGATGTGCTATACTGAAAATCTAATTGATCTGTTCTACTTGCAGTTCCACATCTCCATTGTTCTCCTGTGTACGAAATAGTAATAGATGTAATTGTTTGCGCAGTGCTATTTTTTATTTGAACGCCTATTGTAGAGCTTAAAGAACCAGAAAGCAAAGAACCAAAAGCTCTATCTGTGCCAGTACCAGTGCCATAGCTGTAGGTATTACCTGTGGAAGTTGTACCAGCATCGCTTGCGTATGATGTATTTGCACTAGTACCAGTTTCTAATAATTTCCAACCAGTAGGTAATGTAGTAGATGTGCCATTTTTTGCTAAAAGTGTATTAAAATTTTGCGTGTAAGTTGTAGCAGTGCTTGTAATAATTACTTGTGCATTTACTTTAGCAAAATAAAAAAATGCTAATAATAAAATGAGCTTCCGACCTCCACTAAATATAAATTTTTTCATGAAAAGTTTTTTATTTTTTTGTAATAAACAGTATTTAATTGTTTTTGCAAATTTTGTTTATCAACAAATATGGAATAAAAATTTAGATAATGATTTTATTTTAAAGGAAATAAATTTCATTTCTAATTTATTAAGCTATTACAAATTACTTTTTTATTCTATGGCATTAAATTTGTTTAATTGTAAAAACAAATCTTATTCTATGCTAATATTTACTTTTATAGTATGCACATTTTTTTTGTTATTTGCTTTACAATCAAAGAGTCAACAAAATATTAAAATTTATAAATTACTATCAAGTTCAAATTTTTGCAGTCTTATACACTTTAAAATTTGCTATAAGGCTACAATTAAAGCTAGTATTGGATTGCATCTATAAAAAAACTATGTAAAATTATAGTCACAATTTTATTTGCGTTTTTTAGGCTGCATACGATGTGAATAAACTCATTAAAAAAATGATTACAATTCGGGTTCTTGTCTTTACTTATAAATTTACAACAGGTCAAATATCCAATCCTAAAATAGAAAAATAGTTGTATCGATGAATAACAAAATGGCTATTGCCTTATTTATATTTTTGCTTATGCAAAGCAAGAGCAGTTTTGCGCAGTCAATGGATATTGATAATACATCTATTCATTTACAGGCAGATAGTTTAAAGAATGCATTTAAACTACAGGGTTTTGCGGTGGTTAAAGAGGCATCAATGGCAATAGAAAGCCAATATGAAATGCCAATAATTGTTCCGCTCAAAGAAGGCTCATGGTATCGTGTAATATTTATTGGCGATATTTCATCTAAATTATACGAAGTGCGCATGTTCGATTGGAATGAAAAACAAGTTGTGTATCAAAAAAAATGTGGGGAGATGTAGATGGTAATATTATTAATTACGATTATATTCCTCGTTTTTCGGAATACCATATGATAAAACCAGTGCAAATAAACAAAAGAAAGAAAAATGTAAACGGATATATGATGTTGTTCAAAAAAAATATTGCTCCTTAATTATTTTCATCAATTAAAATATTAACCCTGTGTAAAACAAAATAGAATTTATTCTATTTTTAAAGTTTGCTGCTGTTTAAAATACACTGGCAAATTTGCTGTAATTATTACAAGATTCAGCCATATTTAAACACTTCACAAAAACCTTTATTGGGAGTATTAAAGTTGTCACCAGTATAGTTAACTTTTTTAGAGTATTTCAACTGAAAGCCTATAATGAAAGCTGACACTTCTAAAGCTAGCAATCGACAATTTCAAATGCCCAGCTTTTGTTAATTCTACATTTTTAATATACTTTTAGCAACTATTTAAAGTATTTTTAAGTCCTTACACAAAAGATATACATGAAAAAATTTTACACAATACTATTTTTTGCTTTTGCAGTCTCATCATCTTCTTGCAATGTAGCTAAACAATTATTTTCTCCAGATGATGCTGCTGGTGCCATAAAGGAACTTCTTTCTTTTGGCACACAATATGGCGGCGATTTATTAAGCAAGAAAAATGCCTTGAGCAAAGAAAATATTTTACAATCTATTTTACCTGGCGATGCTGGTAAAATTTTAAGTACACTAGAAACTTTAGGATTAAGTAGCGAAATAAGTAGGTTCTCTACAACCCTTTCTACAGTTGCCGAAAAATCTGCAGAAAAATCTGTTCCTATTTTTTTACAAGGCATAAAAAATATGGGGTTTAAAGATGCTGTTGGTATTGTAAAAAATGGTGGCACTTCTGCTACCGATTATTTGCGCAGCAGCATTGGCGATACACTTCGTAGAGCTATAACTCCTGCCATCAATAGTGGCTTAGAAGAATACAAATTGGTAAGTCAATGGAATAATTTAATAGCACCTGCAAAATTATTTTTGGGCGATAAATTAAATTTAGACCTTGGCAATTTGCTTAGTGGCGTAGTAGCCAATATGATGTTTAATAAAATAGCCGAAAAAGAAATGGCAATTCGTAGTAAGGCTGTTGAAAGAAAAACGGCGCTATTGCAAAAAGTTTTTGGGCAGGTGTTAAATAAAATCCCAAATAGCAATCAAGGAATACACATTCCGAATTAATAAATAGTTTTCCTATAAAAAATGAGCCTCATTAAAATGCTAGGTATTTTTTATTTGCCAATTTCTAAACACAATTAAGTTGATTTTTTTTTTAAAGTCACTAAAAGGTTTGCATTTTTGTAGCCTTATTTGATGAAATAAAAAAACCGCTGTAAAAGCAGCGGTTTCAAAGTAAAATTGCTTTAAAGATTTTAATTAAAGGATCCCCATCCCCTTTTACTCCCTCTAAAGCCCTTGCATTTTTTTGTAAAAGTTAAGTATTAGCCAGTTTTAAAATATTATTGCCCCCCAGCAACATGTTTTAATAAATGATTTTATTCCACTACGCCATTTCTATTGTTATGGTATCTAATCACTTTACAACTAACTTATTTAACAATTACAATTAAACAGTGTAAAGATGCACCTAGCAACAATAAAAAACAAGGGTGTTTATACTGAAATATTTAGGTATAAATACCTGCTTACTATTTGAAAAAAAAATCGTATAAAAATTTGCTAATAAGTTCAATAATCAATTTTTCGATGAGGAGAATACTGTTCTATTTTACTCTTTAAATCGGCAGGGCGAAATGGTTTGAGGATATAGTCATTAAATCCACCTTCAGATATCAACTTATTCATATCTTCTAAAAGCGTTGCTGTAAATGCTATTATTGGTATTTCTTTATCTGTTTCTCTAATAATATTTGCTGCAGTATATCCATTCATTTCCGGCATTTCTAAATCCATCAATATTAAATCGAATGTATGGTATTTTAAAAGTTCCAAAGCATGAATTCCATTATTTGCTTCTTTAACCCTAATGCCCCACTTCAATAAAAACCCTCTTAAAATGGTTACGTTTATTTCATTGTCTTCAACAATTAAAATTCTTACTCCTCTTATGTCTATTTGTGCATAAGGAATGTCAGATTTTACTATAGTTTTTTGAATTTCTGTTTGTTTCTTAAAATTAATATCAAACAAAAAGCAAGAACCTTTTCCAAATTCGCTTTCTACTTTTAAAGATCCGCCAAAGAGTTCTACTAATTTTTTACTTATTGTTAAACCAAGCCCTGTACCACCAAATTTTCTTTTTAAATCGTCTGCATGTACTTGAGAAAATCCTTCAAAAATTTCTCCTTGCTTTTCAGCTTTAATTCCAATGCCAGTATCTATTACTTTAAAAGTTACATGTGCATTTTCTTTATTTTCCTCATTTAACAAAGCGTGTAAAATAACTTTTCCTTGCAAGGTAAATTTAAGTGCATTCGATAATAAATTATTCAACACTTGGCTAAGTTTTACTTGGTCACTCACTACATTTATCCCTACCAATTTTTCGTCGAATTCAAAAGCAAAATCTAGATTGCTATTTTTAAATTGATTTTCAAAAGCCTTTACAATTTTTTGCAAAATATCCAACAAATTAAATGTTTGTCTATTAAACTCCATTTTGCCTGAATCTATTTTACTAAAATCTAAAATATCATTAATAATGCTGAGCATATGCTCCGATGAATAAAGCTGTAATTTTAATTGCTCTCTAGCATTTTCAGAAATGGTTGCATCTTCCAATATTAAATTACTTGTACCAATAATACCATTCAGAGGGGTTCTTAGCTCATGGCTCATGCTCGACAGAAAACGAGTTTTTACTTGCGTAGAGTTTTCTAAACTTGCTTTGTAGCCACTCAATTCTTTTTCGGGCTCTTTCATTTTTGTAATATCCCGTATGGTTAATATTTGAAAATCTTTGGCATCTTTTGTATAAGAAGTGGTAGAAATGTAGCCAATAAAATCACGCTTATTGTGTGTTCTAAAATTGGCTTCGCCTTGCCAATTTTGAGGTATATTATTCATCAATATTTCGAAATGTTCATTATCAGCCGTAAGATACCGCATCATTAATTGCGAAATGTACAACCCATTTAATCGAAGTTCGTAAGGTAATTCAAATAACAAAGATGCTTTTTTATTGTAATCAATAATTTCTTTAGAGTTATTATCAAAAATAATAATGGCATCTAAATTAGATTGAAATAATGCTTCTGCATAATTTTTTCTGGCTATTAAATTTTCTTTGTTAATATAAGTTGGCATTAAATACCTCAACAATATG
>JAYTGY010000486.1:0-8352 GCA_043733065.1 Ferruginibacter sp. | reverse complement strand
GATTATTTTTAATACTGTAAAAGCTAAGCCCTGTAAGGGTTGCAATGATAATATTGTTTTCGCTTACGGCTATTGATTCTATAGCTGACTCTTGCAGCGGATAGCTAGCCATTAATTTTGATGTAGCTGCATCTACTACAAACAATTTATTTTCTGTACAGATGTATGCCATATTTTTATACATGGCCATTGCTCTAGCTTGCCGCTGGTTGGTACTTATTTTTACATTACGCTCAGGCAATAGCATTTGCAAACCACCACCAAGTGTGCAAACAAATACCTGTTTCTTTTTTGTAACTAAAATTTTATTAACAAGGTTGCTTGCTAGTCCATCATCCTCTGTATAATGTTTGCTATTTTCATTTAAGTCTATTTGCCAAAACCCATCGTGTATATTCCAAAAATAAAATTGGTCATTATTATTGGTAGAAAAAAAGTATCCTTTTTTTGAAAAAATTTGTTTTTCAAAAAAAGTATTTTTTCGATGGATTATGATATTGCCATCTAAATGAAAAACACTATCTGTATTGCTGTTCCACAATAAATGTTTCTCATCGTTGTATTGTTTTATCATTTTCCAACCAATTGCCAATGTAAAATTTCCAATAGGTGCAAATTGTATTATCGTTTTATTATTTATGTCCATATCAATATTTAGCTTACATGTATTGCAAGATGTATAGGGCATTTCATAAATTACTTTTTCTTTAAAATTATTTTTTGCAGCGTATGCATATAAGCTGAAAATATTGTTGCTCCCATATTTTTTTATAAATATTTCTCCTTCTTTATTCATGCTACATTCTCCTTGATTTGTACTGGTTGAAATGGCATTAATTTTTTTCGTATTGATGTTGTAATAATAAATTCCTTTTCCCCCTATCGAAAGCCATATACCTCCATTGCCATCGCACTGTGCAAAAGTTATATAATTACCTGGCAAGCCATTATCTGTATTTAATATTTGCCACGTAAAGCCGTCGTATTTTGCCAACCCCTTATCGGTGCCTATCCACAAAAAACCATTTTCATCTTCGCAAGCATCAAATACATAATTGCTAGGCAAGCCATCTTTTACCGTGAGTGTTTGAAACATGGATACCTGCTGACATTTGGCACTTTTTGCAAAGCCCAATAGCAATAAAAAATATAATAAAATAATACGGCTCACTCAGAATGTAAAATTGCGGTTTAATTATTATTGAAATATACGCAGTTCGTCGTATTTAAAAAAGTTTTGCTTGGTGCATCTTGCATGTAGAAATGTATACTTATTCTAAAAATAATGATTATGAAAAAATTATTACCGCTTATTTTACTATTATTTATAAATAATGCAAAGGCTCAATCTGGTTCTAATTGGGAATGGGCATCTAATTCGGGGATTGCAACAAACTCTCCAGGTCAGCAAGTATTAGATGTAGCTACCGATGTTACAGGTAACGTATATACAACTGGCAGATTTACAGGTTCCTTAACTATTGCTGGTGTTACAGTAACGGCCGCTTATTTGCAAGATGCTTTTATTGCAAAATATGATGTTGCTGGTAATTTAATTTGGCTAAAGCAATACAATAGTTCTTATAATGAACTAGGCCAAATAATTACACTAGATGCAACTGGCAATATTTATGTGGGAGGAACAAATAGTGCAAGTACTACAGGTTCATCTTTCATTTTAAAATATGATGGTAGTGGAAATCTTTTATGGAGTAAAACGTTAAGTTTATTTGAAGTGGGCGGTATTAACATCGGCCCTGATGGCAACCCAATAGTTATGGAAAGTAACCAGTATAACAAATACATTTATAAATTAAATAAACTTGACGGCATACAGATTTGGCAAGTACAAAACAATGGTGTTGGTTCAAATGCAGGAGTTACTTACAAAGATTTTTTAGATGTAAGTGGGAATGTATATTATACTTGCTTTATTCCTGGTGCAGGAACGGTAACTGTGGCAGGGCAAGCCATAACTGCAACTGGGGTTTATACAAATTCTTTCGTGGCTTCTGTTGATAATAATGGTGTTTTTCGCTGGGTGCAAACTTTTACTGAAGTGCAAATAGCCATTGCCTATGCTGTTGACAAAAATGGCAAAAGCTATATTGGCAAAGCAGGTGGTGCAGGTGGTACATTTCAGGGTATCTCTACCTCAACATACAAGTATTATGAACTTAATAGTGTAGGTGTACTTATAGATTATTTAGCACAATATCCTTTTGCAACTAAAATTAGAGTTAAAGATGATGGAATATATAGCTATGCAATGTTGAATGGTACCACAACTGCTTATTCTCAATACTATGGTAGTTATTATTATTTTATACCACCAGTAAGCACTTATGCAGTTGCTGTTGTAATAAAATATAATCTTACCAATAGAAATGTAATATGGGCCAATAGTTTTGAAATGACTGGCGTTGCTTATATTGTAGGCGATATAAACGCATTGGATATAAGCTCAACTGGTAAAGTAATTGTTGGTGGTAGATATGGCACTACAGCTAAATTTGGAAGCATTATTAAATCATGTACAGGCGGTACTACATATCCATACGACTTATATGTTGCACAGTTTGATGGCAATAATATACCTCCTCAAACTATACCTATTACCACTTGGACAGGTGCAGCAAATAACATGAATTTTAACGATGCTGCCAATTGGGATAATGGAATACCAACAGGATATAGCAATGCAGTTTTACCAGCAGGTATTTCTAATTATCCAAATAATTTTTCTGCATCTACTTACATGAGAAAATTAACCATTAATACTGGTGTTACCGTTACCTTACCATTAGCGCTAAAAACTTCCTTGGGTATTGTAAATAATGGCACTATAGAAATAAATGAAACAGGAACTTTTTATGGCGCTTTTGATAACGGTGGTACTACAGTCGTATCTGGTACAGGTAAAATTGTTATAAAAAATATTGGGGTAGGTTATTTTGGATATGGGAATGGTAGCATTTTAGATAATTCACTTGAGTTTAATGCTGCTGGCACCTTTGGATTTTTGGGCGGCACCATAACTGGTAATTTAATTTTAACAAACGGCGTTGTACGGGCATCAAATCCACTGGTGATGTCAAACCCCAATGCAACTATAACAAATACTACATCAAGTTTTATAAGTGGTACTATCACAAGAAAAGTAAATGCTTCGGGAACTTATAGTTTTCCTTTAACATCTTATCCCTCAGCTTCCTCTTATAACCCTGTATCAATTACACTAAATAATATTGTTGGTCCGCAATATATATCAGCAAATTTTACATCAAATTTAAATGGTACAGCACCCAATACAACAGCAGGTGGGCAAACGGTAACCACTCTATTAAATGGAGGGTTTTGGACAGTTACACCAGATGCCCCACTAACTAGTGGAAATTACACTATCAATTTAGAGCAAAGAGGGTTTAGTAATAGTGTTGCCACAGCAAGTAGATATGTTGTTTTAAAAAGACCAAATTCAAGTGGAAGTTGGGGCTTTTATGGAAGTAATGGCGTTGCTACTTATAGCAGCACAGTAATAACTGCACGAGCAGGTAATATTACTGGCTTTAGTGACTTTGCAATTGGTATTGCAAGCAGCCCTGTAAACGTAACACTTCCTATTACGCTAATTTCTTTTGTTGCAGAAAAAAATAATAGTTCTGTTTTATTAAATTGGAAAACAGCGCAGGAAATAAACAATCATCATTTTGAAATTCAGCATAGTTTAAATAGTATTGATTGGTTTCAAATAGGAACAACTTTATCAGCTAATAAGAGCGATGGAAGCAGTTATAACTTTACACATACTCAACCTAGTATTGGTAAAAATTACTACCGCATAAAACAAATAGATATAGACGGGAAATACACATTTAGTAATATATTAGTAATGGTTTACAATAATTATGAAAATATTCAAGTATATCCAACATTTACAAACCAAAGTTTTACCATACAAAATAATGAAGCAGATAATTTGGTATTGCAAATTTTATCCGCAGATGGAAAAATTATTATGCATAGAAATTTAAATAAGGGTACTAATATTATTTCCTTGGATAATAAAGCTGCAGGTAATTATGTATATCAAATAGGAAGTAAAGTAATGGTTTTGAAAAGTGGGAAAATTGTAAAATACTAATTGGTTAAAATAAAATAATGAAAAAGAAAATTGTCTTTGTTGCAATCTTTTTTAAAATTAAAAATACCGTACTGAGGGTGTATACAAAATTATAATGTTGTTTAATTCTGTTTTCATATATCAAATTAATAAAAAAGTAAATAATTAAAATCTTGATTTATTATCAAACAAGAGCGGTTAAGCCGTAAAATTATTTCTAAAAAATACAAAATTCCTACTGAATATTGTATTTGCAATTGTAGATATTATTGTTTTTTGTTGAATTAATTATAACCATAAATTTATAAAATGAAATTAACTTTTATACTGCCTCTATTTTTAGGAATTTGTTTTACGCAAGTTGTATTTGCACAAAGTGAGCAGGTTTTAATGGACAAGATGCACACCAATATGGACTCAGGAAATACGGAAAACGCTAAGCAAAGTTACCTAGCGGTGCTAAAAATAAACCCAAACAATTTTCATGCTATGGGTGAGATGGGCTTTTTTTTAACCCAGAAAAATAAATGTGAGGAAGCACTACCTATAATAGACAAAGCTATAACGCTTGCACCCGAAGATGAAGGGCTTTGGGATATTAAATTAGATGCACTTCAACAACTACGCAAGTATAACGACGAAATAAATTTTGCAGACAAATGTTTAGCAAAAACTGATAAAAATCCAGTTGTTTTTAATAAAAAAGGTATTGCCTTATACATGTCTGGCAAAATACAATTGGCCATTACAAATTACAGCAAAGCAATACAGCTAGATGTCGAAAATTCAAATTACTATATAAACAGGGCAAATGCTTTTTTTGATATTAGTAGATATGAAAATGCTATTAAAGACTATGATTTTGTAATTAAAATAAACCCTGATTATGCAGAGGGTTACAATAAAAGAGGCGTATGTTATTACAGGTTACAGAAGTTGGACAATGCTTTGGCAGATTATCAAAAAGCAAATGAATTAAACCCCAAAATGGCAGCTGCACTTTATAATATAGCATATATTTATTTTGATAAAGAAGATTTTAAAAATGCAGAAAATTATTTTAAACAAGCCATTGCTATCAATACAAATTATGCCGATGCATTAATTGGTTTGGCAAGGGTATATGATAAACAAAAAAATTATAGCCAAGCAACTGATAAGGCAGAAAAGGCTATTTCTATTTTTAATAATTCGGCTTTGTACTATAGCGTATATGCAAAAGCATTAATAGATGCAGATAAAAATTCAGATGCACTTATTGCGATAGATAAAATATTGCAGATAGATTCAGATAATACAGACGGCTACTTGTTGAAAGCAACGGCATTAAGCAATTTAAAAAGATACGATGAAGCGGTAAGTGTTCTTACGAATAGTATAAAAAAATATCCTGATAATTATTTACTATATGGGCTTAGAGCATTTATATATAAACAACAAAACAAAAAAAGCCTTGCGAATGCAGATGATGAAATGGCAAAAAAATTAAGCACTAAAAATTAATTTTATGGTAAAGTATATTTTTATGTTACTGCTTTCTATTGCCATCAATAATATAAGTAATGCTCAATGCCTCAGCGGAAATTGTAAAACCGGCAAAGGCAAATTTGATTTTGGATGGTGTAAGTATGAGGGTGATTTTGTAAATGAAAAAGCCGATGGAAATGGCATAATGATATATGATGACTTTACATATACTGGCTCATTTAAAAACGGCGTAGAAGATGGCAAAGGAATAATTACTTATAAAAATGGCAAGAAAGAAGAAGTTACTTATGCCAATGGTAAAAAATTAGACAATAAACCCATAGCGTTAAAAGAAGATGAATACAAACCGCTTAAAGGCGTGGACATGTATTGCAAAACGGGTAATTGCGATACAGGTTATGGTACTTATGCCTACGAAAGTGGCAATGTTTATATCGGCAATTTTGTAAATTTTAAGATGCAGGGTAAAGGAATATTTTATTTTTTAAATGGAGATTTATTTGAAGGAACCTTTAATGAAGGTTTAAAAGTAAACGGCACCTATACTTACAAAGTTGGCGGTTATTATGTAGGTAATTATGACGCAGCCGGTAAAGAGCTTAATGGGAGTATGTATTTTAATAACCGACGTATTGCAATAAGCAATGGTAAACCCATTATTGTAAAAAGCGAAGTAACAGCCGAAGATGTTGCTAAAAGTGAAGCCCAAATAAGAAACGCAGAAAGCAAAAAAAGATATGAGGAATATAAAAATAGCCAATGGCAATACCCAAAAACTACTTATGGTAGCGAAAGTAGTGATACCAAAATGTATAGAGATATGCACCAATCGCAAGATAGAGCTGTACAAGCTTCAAATAACAAATGGCTCAATTACACGAAATAAAAAATAAACAAATTACAAAAATGAAAAAAATAATCTTAGCCTTTTTAATTGCTTTATTTGCATGTAAAGTAAATGCACAAGACACAACCTTAGTTAATTATTTTTCTAAAGCAATTGACATGTGTATTGCAAACTCCCCTATTTTAAAAAAAAATAAAGATGCTGTCTTACCAGCAGTAATAAAAATTGCAGAAGATAGTGTCCGGTTACTAAAAAGCCTTTCCAACCTAGTGCCTAGTGGGCAGTCTGTGAAGATGAACTATTTTTTTAATTCGGGTATGGAATTTAGTGTTTATAATGGAAATAATGAATTGCAATCTGCCGCCGACATTGTAAATTATGTTATGGCCCACCTAGAATATACTTTTTATCAAAAACAATTGAGGGTATATAAACAACCGATTTATGAGAAGTACCGTCCAAATCATATAGGAGAATTAAACACTTTACTTTTTTATTATGGATTGGGATTTATTGTAAAAATAACATGGGATGATTTTTACCCTTCAAAATTGGGCTATGTAAATTTTGATATAAATCCAAATCCTTGGAATGAAAGCCCTGACGGGAATCATTATAATAATAAAAACTTTAAAAAATACGCAAGGAGTTTTTTCCCAAAAGCAGCATCTGCTTATGGTAATGGATTGCAAAACAATACCGTGCCAAAAGGTTCAGACTCTTACAAAGATTATATTTTTGAAACATCTTGTTCTGCAAGAGGTAAAAACTTCAAAGTAATCTCCACCGTTACTGCCGATATTAGCAAAGATAATTTAGAAGCAATACGAGCAGCAGCATCAAAAATGATTACTAATAATGGATGGACATTAAACTCCGAAATTAAATATCTAGGCATTAAAGAAGATGTAAAAATTATTGGAACTGCTGGAAGGGATTATGTAGTATCGGGAACTGCTTTGTATCACTTTTAGAAAAACAAATAAAATGAAAATAAAAATATTACTGTTTTTGATGCTGAGTGTACTATTTGTACAAGCGCAAACAACACCTAAAAAAACAACTGAACATAAAGGATACAAAATGGCTATAACCAATGCTAGTGCTAGGTTTATTTCAGCGCCTATATTAAAGGATGATGAAATTTTTTTAATAGAAAGCGAATTAGGTAAAGAAAAATTTAAGGAGATTTTACAGAGTGGCTACTCAAATAAGTATCCTAATTGTTTTGAAAATCTATTGGTAAATAATGATGTAAAAGCACTCGAAAATTTTACCATGTATGCCATAGAAAATTTCAAGATAAGAAAAGAATATTATACAATTTTGGAAATTCCTTATGATGAAAATAAAAATGTAGCAAACTGTAAACTTGCTAAAACTGTTTATGTTATCATAAAATCTACAGCTATAAAAACTATTGATGAATATGCTTGGTTAGATAATCCTTCCTTACAGGCAGACATTGCAAGAGGAGATAGTATAAACAAAAGAAAATCTGACAATGTAGTTAACAGTAAAAAAAATAATACGAAAATTGATTTGCAAAATGTATTAGAAAATGAGTCTGTAAAATTGAAAACAAACTTAGAAAAAAATACTACAGACGATATTAAGAAAAAAAAAATACAACAAATATTTAGCGACTACTACAAAACATTAGATATTGTAAAACAAAAGGTCGCAGCATCAAAAGCCTTTGACTATGAAAAAGACAAAGATAAATATTGCCAATTTTATCAAGGGCTAAAAATTGCTTATGATGAATGGGATAAAGCGTATGATAAGCTTTCTACTGAAGTAAAAGACAATGATAACTTATCAAAATACCTTAGTGGCAAAGAATATTCAGATGCCATTGGAGTAGAAATGCAGCATTATTTAGATAACAGCG